>CAZTUL010000018.1:9353-28507 GCA_964616275.1 uncultured Spirochaetaceae bacterium
CATCTTTATAGTTCCATTGATCTCTTGGTAGATTAACATGGTCAGCAACTTCTTCTGCAAAACCTCTTTTTGCCTGTTCGCTATTTGGATGCATTTGAAGGGAGAGCGGTTTGGCAATCGCAAGGACTTTTAATAAGAAAGGTAGTTCCTTTCCAGAGTGATCCAACTGATTCTGACCAAAATATTGTGCTGCATGATCACGTAGAAAGTCTCCAAGCTGGGTACCATCAGGTAATGTCGACTCACCACCGGGATGAGTGCCGAACCATATCTCAGCCTGTGGGGTCCCATGGGATTTTACTCCAAGTAACGAGGGGATGAAATAATCATCCCCCCAGAGGTACGGTTGTATTTTTGGAATTATTGAGATAATAGCTGCAGAAAGCTCTACTTCATCTTTCATGCAAGCTATTCTACCATGGTCTCACGCCTTTCGGTAGATACGAGGCAGGAATATCATTCCCACAATGAAAAGTGCGATTGCTCCAATCCAGGCGACCGCAGCATTCAAAAAGAGTCCACCGAAAAGGAACCCGACCATTGAACAAATTGCAACGAATAAAGCATACGGCATTTGCGTTCCAACGTGCTCGAGGTGAGGGCAACTTGCTCCAGTGGAGGAAAGGATTGTGGTATCGGAAATTGGTGAAGCATGATCACCAAAAACAGAACCTCCAAGAACAGCACTCACGCCAAGGAACATAGCGTGTGCAGTTCCGCTTACATCCAACCCCTTTGCCTGAGAAAGCCCCGCAATTATCGGCATGGTTATTGGTATCATAATGGCAAAAGTTCCCCAGGAGGTACCGGTAGAGAAGGCAATCAATGCAGAGAGGGCAAAAACAATCATGGGGACAAGGGCTAAGGGGAAGCCGCCTGACACTACAGCTTCAGAGAGGAAAGATGCAAGACCAAGTCCACCGTCTTCCGGCGATGCTTTTATAATTGTACCGATACTCCAGGCCATAGTAAGAATCAGAAGAGCTGGAACCATTGAACCGACACCTTCTTTCAAGGCTTCTGAGGCCTCTTTTATGGTGAAAAGACGTCGAGAAAAATAGTAGATAAATGTAATGGTAAGTGTAAAGATAACAGAATAAAAGAGTGCATAGGAGGCATCAGTATCAGAGAATGCATCGCCAAGAGACATACTAGCCATAGCTTGTCCCATACTCGTGATACTCTCTCCATCAATGGCACCCATCCATGTGGTAAGCGGGAAAAAGAGAACAGCAGAAACAATGAGAACCACAATGGGGAAAATCATGTCGAGGGCGATTGCACGTTCTTTTCCCGTCACTTCCGCAACTTCACCAGGAGCATCACCATACGCCTCATTATACAAACTTCCTGTCGTTTCATGGTATCGATTTGATGCAGCCATAGGACCAAAGTCGCGACTGGTAAGAATAATGGTGAGCACCATGATAATGGTTAACAGTGCATAAAGGTTATAGGGAATAGATCGAATAAAGAACTCAAATTCGGTTATGCCAAGCTGACTGAACCCCTCAGAGCCCTTCACAATTGACATTACAGTAATAACCCAACTGGATACAGGAGCAATAATACATACCGGTGCTGCAGTTGAGTCGAGTATGTAGGCAAGTTTTGCCCGAGGAATCCCATTTTTATCGGTTATAGGTCGCATAACAGTACCTACTGCAAGACTGTTAAAATAGTCATCAATAAAAATAAGCAATCCAAATACCCAGGTCATGAGCATACTTGCTTTTCCAGTTCGAACGCGTGTAGCAGCCCATCTGCCAAATGCTTTTGTTGCACCAGTCTTTGAGAGTAGTCCAACAAGACCGCCCAGCAATGCACAGAAGAGGAATATGCGAATATTCCACCCATCGTTCAGCGAACCGGCAACCACATCAGACAAATTTACAAGTGCAGCAAACGGATTCCCTCCGGCAACGATGAGGGTACCTGAAAGAATTCCAAGGAATAGTGAAATTACCACATCCTTGGTAATAAATGCCAACGCTATCGTAAGAATAGGGGGAATAAGACCCCAAAGTCCAAAATCTGTCATGAGATACACTCCCTTTCATCGCCCTTCGGCGTAGTATGATTTCTACACGGAGCATACCATAACTCTTTTTACACGTACAGTATTTTATTCACATTTTGTTACTAAACGAGGGTAAAAAGTTTCTCTAATAACAAGTAGTAAAATCTCCCCCAGCTAGGGGGAGATTATCAATCCACATAGAATTTAATTACTGTCAACACCTATGCTGAATCGGAGAGTGAGTGCATCAACTGGCTTATCTCCAATGTGCATACCCATCTCTCTCCAGTAGTATGCTGCATCAATATGGATAACAAAGAGGTTAAACCCGACTCCAATTGAACGGGCTCCTCGATTAAGCCCAGCTCGTATGTCAATAAATGAAAATAACTGTAATTCTGCACCCAGTCGAAGATGATCCCAGATTGCATGCTCGTTATCCTGTTTCTCTGTGAAGCCCACGAGGTCTACGAAATCCAGAGCAAAGGTAGGACGAATCATCCTTCCAATACCACCGAAATCAGGCATCCACCCAAGCCCCATATCAAGTGACCAGGGTACCTCTATAGGGAAATTAGTTATTTCCTGTGCAGTCCCGCTCGTATACTCAACAGGAGTCTGTCCTGTTAAATCCATTATCTCATTAACCCACATACCAGACTCAGAGTACTCCTGCATGTAAAAAGTTCCATTAAGATTTCTTGCAACTGTTGAGACTCTAAATCCAAGGGGCAGATTCACATTCAACCCTATATCAATCGGTATAGCATATCCTGCGGCGAGCGGGAGTTCACCTAGGATGGTATCCATCGGATCATTACTGCTTTCACCACCAAATAGTGATTCGAATGTCTCGGTAGAGACTGCACTCGTGTATGCCTTATAGGTAGGTCGGACAGTGGCACCGAAATCGACAGAAAATAATCGGTCAACTAAAGGTATCCTAAAGCCAACACCGAAAGAGGCCGCAGCATTCAATTCTGCAAAAAGTTTGGCTGTTGTACTTTTACCATAGTTATGCAGCTGTTCTTGAATATGCAATCCCATCCCAAATCCGCCAACTGTAAAGGATGTTGCAATATCGGTAGTAAGAATATCCCCTTTACCGCTGTTTAACGTGTTCAGAAATTTTTCACTGATAAGCATAGGATTTGGCTCATCCTCTCCGAGATCTTCGATAATCCCCGAATCAATAATCCTCTTGGGATTGAATAGCGTTACCGAGACTTCGGGAAGATGTATGCTGAATTTTCCATCCCCTAGATTAGCAGGATTAAGGAAAAAAGAATCTGAGCCTGAGGTTACAGCTAATCCAGCACCTCCCATTGCCTCCATTCGGGCACTTATGGGACTAAAAGTAACACCTGGGTTGAACAATTCTCTGTCGCTGAAGAAGTCTGGGTTATCATCATAGGAGGTCGCGGCAAAAGCGGGCGAAAGTAGTATGCTTATGAGAAGAGCAAGTGCAAAAATTCTATATTTCATCTTCAGACCTCCTAAGATTCATCCATCTGACTCATAAATTGTTCCATCAGTGCATCAAAATCGATGTGTTGATCAATAAATGTGTCAGAGGAATAATTGTTAATGGTATCGACAAGTAACCGTAAGTCAGGAACAATTTCCAAAAACTGTTCGATTGGCTCTTCACCACTTGTCTCGGAATCGTCAATTATCTGTTGTATTGTATTCATTGTGTCTACAATAAGTGTAGTTACAAGCAAGTCTCCCTCAGTGGAGATGTCAGGCTCCTCTCCCTCTTCAAGACTTATCCCTAACGATGTAAAAATCTCTTCAACTACAGGGTCCATCTCTTCAAGTGGACCGGGACGCACCTCTTCAAGCAGTGTATCAATAGCTTCCTGATAATCCTCAGATACAGTCGCATCTGCAGGTGCACTAAGCTGCTCCTGCAATGCAGCTTTCACCTCAGGGGAAGACTCTTCAACACTTCGTAATGCTGATTTCAGCTCATCTACCTGTGCTTCGTCTACCTCCATTTCACTTGTTCCTGAATTCTCAACAAGCAGACTTGAAACTGATTGAGTAACAGCATCTACTTGAGCAGTGTTCATAGGAACAGCTCCACCCGCTGTAAGTGTATTTTCTCCCATAGTTCCCATTAAGCTACTTAAGGTATCCAACTCACAGGAAATAACCATAGCAAGCAGTGTTGCGACTATGAGTAACAGTGATAACTTTTTCCTCATATTCGGCTCTCCTTTGCAAAAATTCGATTTTTTTGCATTTTCCAGATGGCTCTACTCGTCTAGAAGAGAGTAGACTTTTCTCATTCACCACTTAGATTTTGTAGTGAATTTGCATAGCAGAGCTGCACTCTGTCTATATTGCAAACATCCTTATGTTGCAAATGTAACAAAAACTATTGACATCGCAAAGTCGACCATGCTATGCAATACCAAGAATACTTCTTACTTTATGAATATGAAGAAAACAAAAAAATCGGTGACACCGAAGCAGATTACCCTCATTGTTATAGGCAGCCTTAGTTTGGTTCTCGGCGGTATCGGCATTCTTCTGCCAGTATTACCAACAACCCCCTTTGTATTGGTTGCCGCTGGTTGTTTCTCCGGTTCAAGCCCACGCCTTGCACAAAAACTTGAAGAGAGTAAACTCTTTGGCAGTTATTTACGCCACTGGAGAACGAATGAAGGAGTGCCGATAAAAACAAAAATACGGGCTATCATATGGCTTTGGTTAGGGTTGATTGTTTCTTCTTTCCTAGTGAGAAATACTGTGGTAATTATTATATTAGGTGTAATTGGGATTATTGTTACACTTCATCTTGTACTTATAAAAACAAAGAGGGAGGAGTCGTATGAAATATTCACGTCAACGAGAATTGATTCTTGAAACCCTCAAAGCAGCAAAGGCTCACCCTACAGCCGATGAAATTTATACACAGGCAAAGAAGCATATGCAAAGTATTAGCCTTGGGACAGTATATAGGAATCTGAATCTTCTTGTAGAGTTGGGAACAATACGAAAACTGGAGTCTCCAGGAACAACCAGTGTTCGGTACGATGGAAGAAACGATGAGCATTGCCATTTGGTGTGCACGTCGTGTGGAACGATAACCGATTTTGATTTAAGCCTTCTTACACAAGTTGATGCCAACCTGAAACGAAAAACAGGATTCACCGTGCGGGAACACGGTGTTGTCCTTAAAGGGATGTGTGCAACTTGTACTGGACGTAAGAATTCTCTCAACTAAGAAAAGAAAAGCTGTTTTATCACCTCAAGATTCTTCTGCTCGTTCAGCTGATCACTTTCATACATTTCATCTATTCTCTTCTGGTAGAATTCAAAGACCTTGTATCTAACTAGCTTCATCGTAGAGTTTACCAATCCATCTGCTTCACTGAAGGGATTGGCAATCATGGCATATCTTCCAGGAATCCATTGGGATGGAATGCTCTTACTCGCAATCGGTTCATACATTCTGATTATTTCATTTACCCGGCGTAATGCTGCCTCTGGCGTTGTGAGCTGTTCATCGGCAATCAACTTCTTAACGAGGTCTTCCTGTAAGGTAACGATAGCTGTTGTTATAGCTCTATGATCATTATAAACCACTAATTGATTAATAATGTCGGTATTGTTGATAATTACCTCTTCAACCTCTTCTGGGGAATATTTTTCTCCATCCTTTGCAATCAGGAGGGCTTTAGCACGTCCAGTAACCACGAGAAAACCATCTTCATCCATATATCCGAGGTCTCCAGTCCAGAGCCAGGTTTCTCCATCTTCCTCTCGTAGAACCTCAGCAGTGGCATCGGGATTTTTGAAGTACCCCTTCATTACGTTATCACCTTTGATAACAATTTCACCCCGTTCTCCTACCTTTGCTTCTTCAGTATCGCTCTTCATAATCCTACAGGTTACTGTTGGAGCCACCATTCCTGAGGTCCCGAATTTGTAGCACTCGGGTGAATTGGAACTGATGATTGGAGCAGCTTCGGTGAGACCGTACCCCTGGTAAACAGGAACTCCAATGGCAGCAAAAAAGTGCTGCTGACGAGCTTCCAGTAAAGCACCTCCTCCTACACAGTATCTGATATTTGAACCAAAAACCTTGCGTAATTTAGGGAAGACAAGTAGAGATGCAATGGTATAGGGGAAAAATGACGCAATTTGGACTCCAAGTGAGCCGCGGTTGAAGCCATCTCCATTTCTCTTTATTCCTGCCTGTAAACCTCTCTGGAAAATGCCATTGATAAATGGACCTTTATCTGCAATTGCCTTGGTCATCTTCTTCATGAAATTTCCACTAATAGAGGGGACTGTCATAAGAAAGGTTGGATTCACTTCGAGAAGGTTTTTTGGGAAGTTTCGCACAATTGCAGCATTGCTGCCGCGAGCATCAACAAAATGAAGGGTAATTCCCCGCAGCATAGCAGTATACATACCAACAGTGTGGGCAAACGAATGGTCAAGCGGCAGGACGATAAGTGTCTCAAACTCTGCATTGGGTAATTTAAAAAGCTGAACTGCATCGTGACTGTTTGCCCAATAGTTGAGATGTGTAAGCATGATTCCTTTGGGATTCCCTGTAGTTCCGGATGTATAACAGATATTTACTGTATCATGCTCATCAATTGCCTCAATTGAGGATTCTACCAACTGTGCATTTTTATCTAGAATTTTTCTTCCTTCAGCAATTAACGTGTCCCAGGTAATGTAATGCTTCCCCTCTTCCCATTTATTCGCTTCTGCATGTCGAGTCAATCGATCGTCAAGTGCATCGAGATACAGAAGGAAAGGCTTGGACTCCATAGTATCGAGTGCCTTACAGACGTTATCAAGTGTGTTTGAACTGGCGATGACACCACATGACTCACTATGGCTCAGACGGAAGGCAATTTCATCAGGAGTAAGCTTGATTGAGAGTGGGACTGATACAGTTCTGGCTTTGATTACTCCCAATTCAGCAATTATCCATTCTGGCCGGCCTTCAGCAAGAATTCCAAATTTACAATCACCGGCTATTCCCTGTGAAAGGAGATACGCTGCCACAGAATTTGAATCTTTATCGACATCATCATACGAATATGCTTTCCACCCACTTTCGGACTTTTTTGTCGCATACGCACGTGTTGGAAACCGTTCAGCGGCATCTCGTAACATTTGTACAATGGTTCTCATCTCGCATCTCCTTATCATGAAACCTTCGTATGTTATAACTAAGTATAGTTTGGGAACTATTCTAACACAAAAAGGACCATTGTCAAAAAAATAAAGAGCATGCTTTATACTATTGGACAGTTTAAGGAGATGTTATAGCGTTGCTTTGGGGGGATTATTCAAGTCTATACTTACTGCAAAATCAAATAAGTTTCCATTATATAATGCGTAATTTATTGCAACGGGTGTTCCATCATCAAGACACGCGGTATTTTTCATCCACAAGTGAGCCGTTCCGTTTCGAGCTCCGAGCAAATGACATTGTTCATCATCGGGTATTACCGCAGATACAGAACGGTGCAATGTAACTATTTTTTTCCCTGTGCAAAGCTCAAAAACATCGAGAAATGATCGACGAACAAGGAGATCCCGATCAATTTGAAGTGAGATGCTCTCTGGAAGGAAAATACTCATAAGAGCATATGGGTGATCATCCACCAAACGGAGAAGACGAATTCTTGCCAACCCTTCATGAATATCGCTGTTATTTTTAAAGAGGGGTAACATACTCATCGCAATATCAGTCTTTGGGCCATACACCACATCCTCGAGAAATCGATTAAAGATGTGTGTATCGTATTCCATACCATCCTGACTGACTAACCCATTTCTATATTCAGAAATCTGTTTGGTCTTACAGACAAAGGATCCCTTCCCCCTCGCCCTGCATATCAGCCCCATCTGTACTAAATCGTCCAGAGCTCGTCGAACTGTGATTCGACTTACGTTGTGTTTCTTGCATAACTCCAATTCTGTAGGAATCATGGCATCTTCCGGCCAATATCCCGATAAAATTTTATTCTGAATTTCCATGAATACAGACTGGTACTTCAACTGCATACTATTCTCCGTATTTGTAATGTAGTGGGGATTTTATAGTAATCCTACTACCTTTTAATATCAAGGCAAAATTAACATATTTTGTAATAAATACAAAATTAATGGTATTACAGCGATCCACTGCACACCTTATGTAAGAAAAGATTGTATCTCATTCCTTACTTGAGATACTTCAAAGGAAAGACTCTGTAAAGCATCAGGAATGTCACCATTTTTCAACTTAATTATCTCTTGAAGCTGCCTAGCACAGTGTGCCAACCGTTCTGCACCAATTGCCTCTGCACTGCCTTTAATCTTATGAGCAAGAAGACCCATTTGCTGCCACTGTTCTGACTTAACATGGTCCAGCAATTGCATCACATCGTCCTCCATCTCCTGTGAAAATATCCGGACAATTTTTTTATATAGTGCTGTATCACCATCTACTCTTCGAACACCTTTTTCAATGTCCAAAAAATGGAATTCTTCGGACACTTTCGTTGCATGTTTCATACTATTCCCAACAGTCTCAACAATGTGATGAATAAGCTTAGCAGGATTGTATGGTTTGGTAATAATTCGTGTGAATCCTGCATTCCTGCACCGTACCCGAATATCTCCCACTACATCGGCCGTCAAAGCGAAAATCGGAGTAGTTGCATCTACTAATCGAATCTTTTCAGTCGCTTCAAATCCATCCATTACATCCATGTGCAAATCCATTAAGATGAGAGAAATAACATCTTTATTTTCTATGAATTTCTCATACCCTATTGCTCCATTTTCCGCAAGGATTACAGAAAAACCTGCTCGTTCAAGAATCTCCTTCGCTATAGTTCGATTTACAGCATTATCTTCAACGACAAGTATGGAAAGTGAGACTCCATCCATTTCTGCCACATGTTCAATAGATTGTACCGAAAGAGATTTCATAACAGTGTCGGTGAATAAATCGAGGAGACTATTAAATACCAGCGACGGTAATACAGGTTTAGGGAGTATAACTTCTGCACCTAAATCACGTAGTCGTTTCCCGAGTTTAGCATCATCATGGTCAAGAAATACTACCACTTTAGGTTTTTGATGAACACTGAACTGGTCCTGCAACGCAGCTAAAAGAAGCTCTACTCCTCGATCAACCGCATAATCAACAATAATTAACTGGTACCTGGATTCATGCGAGGCATTCTTAAACGTCATGAGCTGCACAGCAAGTTGTGAAGAGCCAATATAATCACCTGGAGCTCCAATACGACGTAGTACCACTTCTATGGCTTTTCTCGTAATTTCTTCTTTTGCCAGGATAAGCATAGGCATTGATGATAACTGAGTAGCGGCAAGTCTTCTTTCATCATCTGCAATGCCAGGCAAATCGAGTTCAAGCGGCAACGTGAATGTAAATGTACTTCCCTTACCACGCTCACTCATAACCGAAATAGAGCCTCCCATTAGTTCTACGAGACTCTTGACAATAGATAATCCTAAGCCCGATCCACCAAATCGCCTTGCAATACTTGCATCGGCCTGGCTGAACGGTTTAAAGAGGTCTGATTGTTCTTCTGCTGACATTCCAATTCCGGTATCACTAATCTCACAGATAACAGAACAATGTGATTCAGTACGTTCTGAACAGAAAATTCTAATCCCAATTATCCCATTCTCGGTGAATTTTATCGCATTATGGATGAGATTTGTGAATATCTGTCCGAGCCTGTTTCCATCTCCAATAACATGCACGGGTACATCATCACTCCATTCCAGCTGCACAATTAGGTTTTTCTCCTGAATTGTATGATTCTGCAGCGATATGACATGTTGTATAATCTCATCGAATTTGAATGGAACCCGTTCGAGTATGATCTGACGTTCTTCAATCCTTGAAAACTCAATAATATCATTAATTATGGTAAGCATATTCTGAGAAGCTTGCAAAATTGTTGATAGGAATCGCTGTTGCTGTGCATCTAGATTAGTTCCTTCCAGCAGATAGGTCATGCCATGAATACCATTGAGCGGAGTACGTATTTCATGAGACATCCGAGCCATGAACCGACTCTTCTCTTTGTCGGCAGCGATAGCTCGCTCGGTTGCCGATTCAGCTTCTTTCTGTGCAATTTCCTTCTGTCCAATCTCACGCTTTAGACGAACTATCCAGAAAATTGAAACACCAAAAATTATCACCACTACAAGCCCTATGACGATGGCAATTCGAATTATTTGAGTATAATCGACTCTCCGATTGAAACTAATCCAGTTTTGATAGATTTGTGAAAATTCTGCATCGCTGAGAGAATCCAAGGCCTTATTCACAATAGTGATAAGTTGCGGCCAGTCATCGCGAACAGCGATATGCAGTTGTGATTCCTCATTGCTGGCCAAGGGGATGAAACTCAGTTCTGTTATTCCTCGAGAACCAGCAATATAACTTGTTGTAGCTTCATTCCCCACAAATACAATTTCATCACCATGATTTACCGCAAGAAGTGCCTCTTCAACGGTATCGTAGGTACGCAACGTAATTTGAGGATAATTCTTGAGATACCCATAGTGAGAACTGTTCGCTTGTACCGCTACCTGCCGTCCAAATAAATCTTTAAAGGTTTTAATGCTTTGATTCGTGCTCTTTACTATCGCGACCCGCTGAAACGTAATGTAGGGGTTACTGAAAAGAAGGTATGATTCACGCTCATCGGTTTTTCCCACTGCAGGAAGTACGTCAATTTCCCGTATTTTTGCTTTTTCGGTAACTTCCTGCCAGGAAAGGTTCTGCTGCAGCTCAAAATCCAGTCCAGTCTGCTCTTCAATGTACGTAATAATATCTGAAGATATACCGTGATGCTCTCCAGCGTCATTAACAAATTCAAAGGGAACGAAGGAGGGATCCACTCCGAAACGAATTGTAGGATGATCAGCAATAAATTGTATCTCCTCTTGTGTAAAATGCAGTTCTTCTGGAGCAGCACAGAGGAACGACAAACACAAAAGACTAACTAGTACAAGGAACCACCTTCGCATTGCATCTCCTTACTTTGGGCTATCGTTTCTGTTTGCTAATTTCACGAATACTATCGCTAATAGAAACGAAGACCTCAGTAATGACTGGGTCAAAGTGAGCACCTCGTTCCTCTTGGATTATTTTTAATGCTTCTTCGTGGGAAATTGCTTTTTTATACACACGATTGCTGGTAAGTGCATCGTAGACATCAATAATTGCCATAAGTCGTCCGGGTTTCAGCAATATACTATCGGGAATGCCTGCTTTTCCAATGTCATGAAGTGGTGCAGTTCTAACCAATTCATGTATCATAAAGTCGGTAAGTTCATACCCAGGTTGTGGACTCTTTTGCAATGCATTGCAGAGCAATTCCATCATATTACTACTTCGTTTTGCGTGATTGCTTGTTTCAATATTTCTTACTTCCAACAATTGGATAAGAGAATGAATTGCGATTTCACTTGCCCGCAATGCTTCGTTTGTCCTCTGCTCAACTTGCATTTGAAGATAATTATTACGGTCTTGAGTGATTCTTGCAGATTCCTGCAATGCAAGTTGAATCTCTATGCGCTTATGTAATGCGGTTCGATTTACCGGTTTTCGGACAAAATCCACCGCACCCAAATTAAGTCCTTTGATTTCATGTTCCACATCATCCGCATTGGTGAATATGATTATTGGAGGAATATTCTCCTGTTTCCTCAATTGTTCAAGCACCCCGAATCCATCAAGACGAGGCATGTAAAGGTCTAATAAGATAACATCAATGTCAGCGGTGAAAGCAATTTTCTCGAGTGCTTCAATTCCATCATGGGCACTTTCCACCTTCATATCAGAAAGCAGTTCCGTTATCAGTACAATTTCAGCTTCGGAGTCATCTACAACGAGGACTTTGGTCACAAGACTACCTCCAGTGCCCTTATTATGCGATGTTTTGAGTATACGGGGGCACCAGGTAATTGTAAATAAATTATTCGTGTTTAAAAAAAGCCTTGCCTAATAAATAAATTTCTTATATGTTAGTTAACGTTAACCAACTTTTTACAAGGAGCATCCTATGCTAACCAAAAGGCAAACCGAAATAATTAATTCAGCCATGGACATAGTTGTAAATCAAGGGACACATAAGCTGACTATACGAAATGTAGCATCTGCAATTGGAGTTTCTGAGCCCGCTGTGTATCGCCATTTTGCAAGTAAGCATGATCTATTAGTGATGCTCCTTCAAACCCTTCAAGAATCAATAGTACCAATTTTTTCGCAGGCTGAGATGCAAAGTTCGAAATTCACTGAATTTACCCACACTTTTCTCAAGACCCTCTTCTCTCACATAGAGGACAATCCTGCATTTGCCCTCTTTGTATTTACAGAGGAGGCATTTCACACAGATGAAGAACTTCGTCCTCAGTTATCTCACATGCTCGATAGTATGGTTGATAAAATTACCCAATTGATTGTCAGGTTTCAACAAAACGGCACATGCCGAGAAGATATTTCTGCATTGGGAATCGCTCGAATTATCTTAGGAGTAATCCGTCTACATGTTACTCAGTGGCATTTGAAGCATTCCGATTCGCTAACAGAGCAAGCCAAACCGTTAGCCGATACGATTAATAAATTACTCACTACATAATCTAGATACGTCATGTGAATAATTCAATCACAGTATCTAAAGAATGTTAGTTAACGATAACTAAATACAACAGGAGAAAACTTTATGCATACTATTCGTCGCATTGCCGAGAAGCCACTCATCATTATTGTACTTATTATTGCATTCACGGGCATTGCTCTCGTAACAATCGCACAAAATGCAAGTCTCGAAACTGATCTAAACAAATACATGCCGTCAACCCACCCTGCTTTTGCTTTCAGCGATGAAGCAGAAGAGTTATTCGGCATTGAAGATAAAATACTTATTGTTCTGGAACATCCAGAAACTATCTTTAATGAAGGTACGCTCACAAAAATTAAAGAACTTACTCTCGACCTTCCGCAAAGTTTCCCTGAGATTGAAGAAGGTGCAGTCACTTCTCTGTATACAGCGGATAACATTACCGCAAGCGACTGGGGCCTTGAGGTTGAACCCTTCTATAGTGATGATATTCCATCGACTCCTGCAGAGCTGACCCTCCTGCGAGAGAAGGTCATTTCCAATGAAATGATGTATGGACGGAATGTCAGCATGGATACAACATCAACATTGATTATTGCAGAAATACATCCCGATTCAGACTCACAAGACCTACAGAAACGGCTAACTGACTATGCTCAGCAGTGGGAAGGACCAGAAAATATCCTCGTTGCGGGAAGGCCCATAATAGAAGGAGCCCTCGCAGAGCTTGGTCCGGCCGATATGGCTCGAATGTTTCCTATAGTCATGATCGTAATGGTTGTGGTATTGCTTATTCTGCTTCGCAGCATTCGTGACACCATACTCAATATGATTATTGTACTCATTGGAACGGTAGCCGCATTCGGGAGTATGACTTTACTGAATGTCCCAGTATATGCAGTCGATACCATGATACCAGTTATGCTGATAGCGATTGGCGTTGCCTATGGTATTCACATGCACAATGCTATTCAGCACACCATTCGTGAAAACCCAGACATGCAGAAACGAGAACTCGTTGACGCCGTGCTCAAAGCGATGGTTCGACCCATATTCATGACTGCCCTCACCACTGCTATTGGATTCTCTGCTCTCATGACTAGCCAAGTATTACCTGTTCGGTATTTCGGCCTATTCTCTTCTATAGGAGTCATGACGGAAATGGTACTGGCTCTTCTCATTTTCCCGATTAGTATATACCTGTTTGGGATTCCGAAAACAGGTAAAGAGATAGTCGATGAAACTATTGATGATCCGGAACCAACCCCCTGGTACGGGAAAAACAGCTGGGGACGATTCATCATGAAACGGCCATTTCTCATAATTATACTATCAGTAGCTGTTGCAGCGTTTGGTATATTCGGTACACAGCGAGTATGGATTGATACGAGCTTCTTAGCCAACTTTGAAGCAGAAAGCGATATCGTGGTCACCGACACCTTCGTGAACACAAAATTCGGAGGAACTTCCTCACTCAATGTCATTCTTTCATCGAAAGAGAATCAAGCATTTAAAAATCCCGAGATACTGCAAATTATCGATACGATGCAACTCGAAGTACTTGAGCAGGAAATGGTTGGAGCCTCATTTTCACTTACCGACTTCATTAAACGCATGAACAAGGTGATGCATGAAGAGGATGCAGCCTACGCTCGCATCCCCGATAATCAAGAACTTGTAGCTCAATATCTCCTTCTTTACGAGTTTTCTGGCGATCCGGAAACATTGGAAACAGTAATCGATTATGAATATCGGACTGCCAATGTAACATTCCAACTTAAAAGTGACAGTTCAGCAGTCATGAGCGAAGTAATCACTATTATTGATACCTACCGAGACGCCTTAGCTTCACAAGGGGTATCAATTCAGTATGCGGGCAGTGGGTATAAGGCCTTTGTTTTCTCTGAACTTCTTTTAGAGGGACAAATTATAAGTCTAGTCCTCTCCTTCGGGATTGTGGCAATTCTTCTCTCTTTGCTGTTCAAAAATGTTCTGATAGGCATCGTAGGAACTATCCCTATAGCAATAACAGCTGTAGTCAACTTTGGAGTTATGGGATTTTTCAATATTCCACTCAGCTCAGCAACCGCATTGATATCGAGCATTGCCGTGGGAATTGGGGTGGATTATGCCATACACCTTATTGAACACTACCGAAATAGACGGTTGGAGAACTTCACTATACGTGAGGCAACGTTTGCAACAATACGTCATACGGGTAGAGCAATCATCTACAACGCCATAGCAGTAATGGGTGGGTTTGCTGTGCTTATGTTCAGTGTATTTCCACCGAATAGACAAGTCGGTACGCTCATTGTTCTCAACATGGCAACCAGTGCGATTGGAACGCTTTCTATACTGCTCGTAACCATCATTGCTCTGGATAGACGTGGAAAATTCATTCGTGAAACGACAATCAAATCAACAGAATCTAATCAATAGGAGGATAACACTGTATGAAAAGAATTACGAACAAACACATTTGGGTAATGATTGTATTAATTGTGATCATAATCGCCCCACTCGCTGCCCAGGTAACTGGAACCGATGTTATGAGACAGGTTTATGAGCGCCCGAGTGGAAACAATATGCAAGCCACCTTGCATATGACTATTACAAATTCTCGCGGATCTACCCGGGAAAGAAGTATTGTACAATTCCGCCAAGATGATGGAACAACAGAGAAAAAGATAATGTTCTTCACCGCCCCTGCTGATGTGCGAAATACCAGCTTTTTGAGCTATAGTTACTCTGATGGCAAAAAAGATGATCAATGGATTTACCTTCCCGCACTCGGTCGTGTGCGTCGTATTGCATCGGATAAAAGCAATGAATCGTTCATGGGAAGTGACTTTACCTATGACGATATGGGAGCAAGACACCCCTCCGAAGATACTCATAAGATCCTTCGTGAAGAGACAATTGATGGATGGCTTTGCTACGTAGTGGAGAGCACTCCTGTGGAATCAAACAAAGATTTTGCGAAAACTATCAGCTGGGTAATAAAAGACGAATGGATAGGACTCAAGAAAGAATTTATAGCAGAAAACGGCACCGTTGTGCGCAAACTTGCCATTGATGATTATGAGAAAATCGACGGCATTTGGGTTATTACCGATATGACAATGAGTAACCTACAAAAATCGACATCTACTCGTATCAACATGGCTGAAGTCTCGTTCGACAACAATCTACAAGACGCCTTCTTCTCAGAACGTCAAATGCGCATGGGACCAAGAACGTAAGGAGAACAACACATGAAAAATTATCTTAAAACTCTCGTAATTGGAACGCTATTCCTTTTCGTCTTCACGCTCAGTGCCAAGGAAGTCGACATTCGGGGAATGTTACGAAGCTATACCGGTGTAGGATTAACTACAGCAGATTTTATTCAGAATGAGCAGACTCTAGATCTTACCCTTGAGGGTTGGGGAAATATGACTCGCCTAGTGGTGAACCCCTATGCGTATGTCGGAATAGAGCATGAGCCTGAAATTGGAGTACGAGAAGCTTATGTCGATATCTTTTTTGACCAAGCTGATATTCGTATTGGAAAGCAAGCTATCATGTGGGGTCAAGCAGAGGGTGCCTTCATTACCGATATTGTGAGTCCACGCGATATGCGATCATTTATTCTTGCCGATTTTCGTGAAATCCGAAAGGGAATCCCTGCAGTAAAGGCAGATTATTACGCTGGGCAGTATACCTTTGAGGGTATTTGGATTCCCCAATTCGTACCATCCTCCATGCCGAGCATGGCCTCTCCATGGATGCGGGAAATGTCGCTTAACGACTCTGTGACCATAGATCCTGGAGCTTTACAACCTATCACACTTCCTTCACTTAATCTGGAAAATAGTGAAGTATTCGGAAAGGTTCGTTATTTCGGATCAAAAATCAGCTGGGAACTCATGGGTGGATACGCTTGGACAGACGAACCGTATGTGACAAGCATTGTGCCAAGTGGAACACCACCGAATGTAATCATTGATGAGATACACCAGGCTTATGGAAGATATGCAGTAGCAGGGGGAAGTTTTAGTACCACGCTCGGGAATATGGTTCTTCGTGGTGAAGCGGCTGCTTACATAGATAAACCCTTTACTATTGTGCAGTTCCCTTCGCCTTCACCAGCAACTGTTGAGAATCATCACCAGGTTCAAACCTTGGTAGGACTCGATTGGAGCCTCTGGGGAATAGAGATGTCAGGGCAATATATTCTCTCCTACATCCACGACTATACTGACGGGATGATCGATCAGGGGAGAAAGCTTAAAGAGGTAAGTCATACAATGACGTTCCGTATGCAGGATACCTATGTAGATGACAGGCTTACTGCAAAACTGTTCGCTTATG
The DNA here is from genome assembly GCA_964616275.1 of uncultured Spirochaetaceae bacterium. GTDB lineage: Bacteria > Spirochaetota > Spirochaetia > Sphaerochaetales > Sphaerochaetaceae > CAYZJV01. Next base: position 26,364 of record CAZTUL010000018.1, read on the forward strand.
TAGAGCTTGATCCATTAAATGCTCTCATTCGACCTTCTCTTGCTTGGTCTGTAGAAGACGGAGTAATAGTAGAAGGTGGTTTAGAATTGTTTGTTGGAGATGAAAATGGAACCTTTGGGCACTACCAGACAAACACCTTGGGATACATCTCACTACGATGGTATTTCTAGTAAGAGATGCACGATATGAAAGAGACCGTCACACAATAGAGATGTGGCGGTCTTCAATTAGCATGAAACCTAAAGAAAATTATCCGATACTCACATTGTCTGGCAATCGGGCTTTTTGAATTCAGTAGTTCGCAAACTATGAATCTTCCGCTATAGTGCTACCATGACTATTAAGCAATTCAACCGAATCGTAGAAATTCGTACAAAGGTAATCAGCATGGGTACATTTCTCAGTGGAAGTATCTATGCAGCAGTAATAACAGGAACCTGGTCTTGGAATCGCTTCATCGTTATGCTTTTTGCAGTTCTTTTTGTAGATATGGGAACTACTGGATTTAATAGTTATTTTGACTATATCAGTGGAACTGATAAAGCAGAGCTAAACTTTGAACGCGATAAAGTTCTTGTTCACGAAGGGGTTGATCCAAGATTGGCTTTGTACATTTCTTTGGCCCTCTTTACATCAGCGGGAGTACTGGGGTTACTTCTTGCTTGGTGGACTAGCTTCTGGTTGGTTGTAGTGGGTGGTATATGCATGATAGTTGGGTTTCTCTATACTGGCGGGCCGTTGCCCATATCACGAACGCCTTTTGGAGAATTGTTCGCTGGTGGCTTTTTAGGCACCGTCTTATTCGGTATTAGTTATTACGTACAAGCACTCTCCATCGATGTACAGAGAAGCATACTAGTTTCCCTACCCCATCTTATTCTCATTGGTATGATTCTCACGGTGAATAATACATGTGATCGTAAAGCAGATACCATTGCTGGAAGAAGGACCCTTTCGATTGTACTGAGCAAGGAAAGCAATCACCTGCTCATGCGATTCATGGTGATTATTTCATTCTTTCTCCCCATCCTCTACGCGATATTCAATCTCGTTCCTCTAGCAACCATCCCTTGCATGATTGTTGCGTTTATACCTGCATGGAGAACTTATCGACAGATGAAGATTCGGGGGTTCTCTCTTGAGACAAAAGGACCGTCAATGGCAAGTGTTTCTCGTATCTTTCTCATGTACTGTAGTGCTTTTTTCCTAGCTATGCTCGGAAGTCTTGTCATGTAGTTTCACAACGACATACATACCACGCAGCTCGTTTCCCAACCTCAATCGTGGTTATACTCGGAAAGAGTTCTTCCATCTCTGCTTTTGGCCGTTTAATGAAACCAAAATAGTCTCCCTTTTCCAACCATTCAATGATAGTCGTCATTACAGCTCGCTTTTCATTATAGTCATGCACAATAACTATCCGTTTTGCTATACGCATGAGCTCCCTATATAACTGCTTGCGAGAAACCTCTGGCATCCCATGTGCAACATAACTGGTAAAAACAAGATCAAAACTGGAGTCGGCAAACGGTAATCCGGTAATAGCATCCCCAGCAATAAATAAAACTTGGTTGTAGGGAACTTTAGTGCGAGCGACAGCTAACATCTTCTCAGCAGGATCAACCCCCGTAACAACTAAACCACGATTTGCTAATACAGCACAGAGAGCACCTGTTCCACATCCTACATCACACACTGTTTTCATAGAAGCTAAATCAATAGCTTCAGCTTGAGCATCGAGAATTTCTGAAAAACGCTTCATTTGATACCGATGAAACCATCCATATACCTGTGCGATTGAATTGAATAGCTCGTTTGCCATAGAGAACCTCTTACTTCAAGATACTACGAAATTAGTAGATTCGTCGATTGACCATTATGCAACGAATCTGTAGGATATCCTTGGCGATGGGGTTCGCCACTATCCGTGATGGATACAACCGTGGATTTACTCCACTAATAACTCCTGTATAGTACAAACTCTTTGGAGAAAAATGCTCACTCATTGAGAGTGTTTTTTTGGATAGTATGTGCAACAGGAGGCAGTATGGCAATTAATCTAGCTGAAATCATCATCCTCTGTTTAATAGTCGATTGGCTGTTCAGAAAGATCGGTATCCCAGGACTTATTGGAATGCTCGGTG
>CAZTUL010000018.1:28607-35254 GCA_964616275.1 uncultured Spirochaetaceae bacterium
CTGTTCAGAAAGATCGGTATCCCAGGACTTATTGGAATGCTCGGTGTGGGAATACTTCTTGGCCCGTCTGTATTGGGAATTATTCATCCAGAAGTTCTCCAAATTGGTGCCGACCTTCGCATGATTTCACTCATTGTCATTCTCTTAAGGGCAGGATTTGAATTATCTAAAGAAAGTTTAAAGAAAGTCGGCACACAAGCACTGCTTCTTGCATTCCTGCCAGCACTTTTTGAAGTCGCAGCAATCACTTTACTAGGACCACTCTTTCTTGGATTGTCTCGAATGGAGTCTGCACTCCTCGGGTGTATTTTAGGTGCAGTATCTCCTGCCGTGGTTGTCCCAATGATGGTTCGCTTTATGCATGAAGGTCGAGGAACAAATAAAGGAATTCCAACATTGATACTTGCTGCTGCCAGTATAGATGATGTGGTGGTAATCGTTGCATACAGCGTACTTATTGGTATCTACACAGGTTCCCAAATTACTATGGGTTGGCAGATATTGGGAATTCCGTTAGCTATCGTAGGGGGAATCGGTGTTGGCATAATTGCCGGTATTGTTCTCTATACCATATTTGATCGTTTCAACCCAAGGGCTACAAAACGTGCGCTCTCCATTATTGGTGTATCGATTGTGCTGGTACATCTAGGGGATATGTTGGAAACGAAGCATATACCCTTTGCTGCACTACTCGCAGTGATGGCAATCGGTTATATCATCCTTGAACGAAGGGAACGAATGGCTCATGAGATTTCACTTAAGCTTGGGAAAATCTGGGTATTCGCAGAGATCATTCTGTTTGCTATGGTAGGAGCTCAGGTTAACCTTCAAGCAGCAGCTCAAGCAGGTCTCAGAGGAGCCGCTTTAATCCTCGTTGGCTTGTTCTTTAGATCCATCGGCTCACTTCTCTGTACACTCGGCTCACCTCTTTCATGGAAAGAACGTCTATTTGTGGTGATTGCCTATCTCCCTAAAGCCACTGTACAAGCTGCTATTGGTTCGGCACCATTACTGGCAATGCAGGCACGTGGCATGGAAACAGCTCCGGGAGAGATAATTTTAGCAGTAGCGGTTATGAGCATTGTGCTCACAGCACCGACAGGGGCGTGGGCAATTGCATGGGCAGGAAAGAATTTACTCACAAAAAAACCGACTATATAATGAACTGCGGTCAGTTCACTAGCCGGCTTTATGCAATATAATAGAAAGAACCTATCTATACATCATTTTGAACAACCCAGCATGCAGCGGAGTGCCCAGGTGAAATCTCCTTCAACGGCGGGTACTGTTGACGACATTTATCTACAGCATAGGGACATCGTGGATGGAAATGGCACCCGGTTGGAGGATTAATCGGTGAGGGAACATCGCCCATGACAATTCTCTTCTTTCCTACTCGAGCTCGAGGATCGGTCGCAGGAAAGGCTTCGAATAGTGCCTGAGTATAGGGATGTACATGATTGCCAACCAATTCCTGTTTGTCTGCAATTTCAACAATCCGCCCCAAATACATAACCAGAATTCGTGTTGCAATAAACTCAACAACGGCTAGGTCATGTGCAATGAACAAGTACGTAAAACCATACTTTTCCTGAAGATCGAGCAACAAATTAAGTATCTGTGCTTGTACGGAGACATCCAGAGCTGAAACAGCTTCATCGCACACAATAAACTCAGGATTTAATGCTAACGCACGAGCAATACCAATACGCTGCCTTTGACCGCCCGAAAATTGGTGTGGGTACCGTAACCGGAATCGAGGATTTAAACCTACCTCATCCATGAGCTGGGCAACTCGATCAATACGCTCTTCAGGAGTGCCTATATTGTGAATATCGAGTGGCTGCCCGATAATTTTAGAAACTTTTTTTCTTGGATTCAGTGATGAATAGGGATCTTGAAAAACCATCTGCATCTTGAGGGTCATAGCCTTCATGGCTTCGGGATCTTTTGCAAACAGGTCTTTCCCTCGGTACAACACTTGCCCATCAGTTTTATCGTGCAGGCGCATGATAGTTTTCCCGAGTGTTGACTTTCCACACCCTGATTCACCAACAACACCAAGAATTTCGCCCTCAAATACGTCCAGGGAGACACCATCAACTGCTTTTAATAGAACTTTCGACTCGTTAGCTCCTTCGCTCTTGATTGTGAAATATTTTTTTAAGTCTGTAACTTCAATTATTTTGGAAGCACTCATCGGCATCAACCCTCCTGTACCTTTTGGTAATTGTGACACCACACTGAATGTAATTCGTTCAGAACTGTTTCAGTCGGAAATTCTCTACCACAAATCTCAGATGCGAAGGTGCAACGATTCTCAAAGGGACAACCTTCTCCGATGGTTCGCATATCCGGAACTGTTCCCGTGATCGCCTCCAACCTTCTCGCACCCTTATACTTTGTATTGGATGGAAGAGAGTTCAATAACCCAAGTGTATATGGGTGTTTTGGCTCTTCAAAAATTGCAAATACGTCAGCTTCTTCAACCTTCCTACCGGCATACATAACTACTACTCTGTCGGCCATTTCAGCGACGACTCCCATATCGTGAGTAATGAGAAGAATCGACATTTCTATCTGCTTTTTAAGATCATTAAGCAAATCCAGTATTTGAGCCTGAATTGTTACGTCCAATGCCGTCGTAGGTTCGTCAGCAATCATGAGTCCTGGTTCTGGAGATGCAAGAGCCATAGCAATCATAGCTCTTTGACGCATACCACCGGAAAGCTGATGAGGATATGCATGAATCCTTCGTTCAGGTGCTGGAATCTTTACCAACTTGAACAGGTCAATCGCCCGTTTCATTGCCTCATCTTTAGAGACGTTCTGATGAGTCATGAAGACATCTGCAATCTGCGAACCGACGGTGAATACTGGATTCAGAGCCGTCATAGGCTCCTGGAATATCATAGAAATCTGTGTGCCACGGAGTTTCTCAATCTCTCCTTTTTTCAATTTTAGGAGATCTCTACCTCTGAACAGTATTGAGCCACTGTCAACTCGCCCCGGAGGCATTGGATTCAGCTGATTGATTGAATGGGCAGTAACAGATTTCCCACAACCTGACTCTCCTACCAGAGTAAGCGTTTCTCCCTTCCGAATGGTAATGGAAAGATCTCGCACTGCATTTACTACACCACGCTGGGTATCGAACGAAAAGTTGAGATTTTCTATGGATAACAATAGATCGTTTTTATCTGCCATATACAGTTAGTTCCTTCTAGTTTCGCATCTTTGGATCGAGAATGTCACGTAAGCCGTCTCCAAAAAGATTAAATCCAAGTACTGCTAACAGAATGGCAATACCTGGCAGGGTGACAATCCACCATGCATTTGTTAAAAATTGTTTGGAACTGGCAATCATAAGCCCCCATTCTGGAGTTGGGGGTTGTGCTCCCAATCCAAGGAATGAGAGACCTGCTGAGTTCAGTATTGCTTCACCGACACCTAATGTTGCTTGAACAATTGTTGGAGAAAGGCAGTTCGGTAAAATGGTAAGAAACATTAATTCAAAGTTACCTGCTCCAAGCGCTTTTTCAGCAAGTACATAATCATTCTCTTTTTCCGCCAGCACCGAGGCTCTCACTACACGTGCATACCGCGGAACTTGAGAAATCCCTATTGCAACCATAGCATTCGTTAACGATGGCCCCAAAATTGATACGATAACAATAGTGAGTAATATATAGGGAAACGCGAGCATAATGTCTATAAGTCTCATGACAATCCTATCGTATACTCCACCGTAATAGGCGGATGTTACTCCTATGATTATCCCAAAGAATAATGATATTCCTACAGAGACTACGCCGATGGTCATGGAAATTCGAGCACCGTATATGAGACGGGAAAGCATGTCACGACCTAGGTCATCGCTACCAAATGCATATCCGTTGGTGAACATGGGAGTCATTCGTTCCGAGACTTCCTGAGCTAGAGGATCTCTCGGAGCGAGAAGCGGAGCAAAAATTGCCATGAGAATAAATACTGAGATAATCCCAAGACCAATCATGGCTCCCCTGTTCTTTTTAAGATGGTACCAAGTCTCCTGGAGCGGAGTGGGTTCTTTGATTCTTGGTTTGTCCAATACTTCAGTTGTTTTCATATTATACCCCTGTCGCTCACTGTAATCTGATTTTTGGATTCACCACTGAGTAGAGAATATCCACAGCAAGGTTGATAAGCACGAAGAACGTGGAAATGAATATTATTCCACCCTGCACAGCAGGAAAGTCTCTAGCTCCAATGGCTATGTATATCCAACGACCAATGCCTGGCCAAGAAAATACTGTCTCGGTAAGAATTGCACCTGAAAGAAGCAGTCCAAACTGTAGACCTATAACGGTGATAACCGGTAAGAGTGCATTTCGCAGTGCATATCTGTAGATTACACGTTGCTCCTTGATTCCCGCAGAACGAGCCGTTTTGATGTAATCCTGCTGGAGTACCTCAAGCATACTGCTTCTGGTCGTACGTGCAATGATTGCAAGTGGAATAGTACCAAGAGCAATAGTCGGAAGCACCAAGTGCTGTATTGCCGATACGAGATACTTTGGAGTCCCCTCTCTGAACCACATAATGATTCCATCGATAACATAGAAATTGGTTATAGGTGTAAAATAGTAGCGGATATTCATTCGGCCACCCGTAGGCAGTAAATCCAACCAAACTGAGAAGACCATAATAAGGACAAGCCCGAGCCAGAATACCGGCATGGACACACCCACTAAGGCCCCTCCCATGGTGCCGTAATCGACCCAGGTATTTCGCTTGATTGCTGAGGTGACCCCCAGCAGCACCCCCAAAACTGTGGCAAATATCATGGCGTACCAAGCCAATTCGATAGTTGCTGGAAAGCGGTCAGCAATTTCACTTGCTATCTTTTGTCCAGAAGCTATCGATTTCCCTAAATCTAAACGAACAACACGCCCTAAATATATGCCATATTGTTGGATCAATGGTTTATCCAATCCGAGCTCAGCACGAAGTTGTGCCACTTGTTCGGCATTGGCCCGTTCACCCAACATAATCCGTGCAGGATCTCCTGGAGCAAGGGCTATCATAAGAAAAACGAGGGTAATGACACCAAACAGAGTTGGAATCAACAGGGCTAATCGCTTAAGAATATGTTTGATCATATAATCCTCGGAGTTAACAAAACATCAGACAATCACCCCCGTGAATGGGGGTGATTATATAGTAATTCAACGTTAAGAAGAAATCTAATTCTCTAACCAAACATGCTTGAATACACGCTTGCCAGTAGGATAGAGCACAAAGTCCTTCACATAATCCTGAGCAGGAACGGTCACAACAGAGTGAGCAATAGGAACCCAAGGAGCCTCTTCATGGAAAACTACCTGAGCTTCACGATACAATTTTTCTCTCTCAGCCTGGTCTGTGGTGATTTTTGCCTTTGCTGCAAGATCTGTGAATTCTGCATTCTTCCAAAGAGCAATGTTACCTGCTGGTAATTCAGCAGCTGGAGCTGAAAGCAGTACCCACAAGAAGTTGTCTGGGTCACCGTTATCACCGGTCCAACCAAGCATTGCAGACTGGTGTTCACCCATATCGGTCTTGTCGAGGTAGGTGCCCCATTCGTAAGAAACTATTTCTGCTTTAATACCAACTTTTAATAACTGAGCCTGCATGATTTCTGCAATCTTGCGAGCATCCGGGTTGTAAGGACGAGCAACAGGCATTGCCCAAAGTTCCATCTCAAACCCATTAGGATAACCAGCCTGAGCAAGCAATTCTTTAGCCTTTTCGGGATTATATCCATAGTCCTCAATGTCGTCATTATATGACCACATGGTTGGTGGAAGAGGATTCTTAGCTACCTGACCGGCCTCACCATAAACTCCAGCTACAATCTCTTTCTGATCAATAGCATAGTTCATAGCTTGACGAACAAGTTTGTTATCAAAAGGCTTCTTTTGCGTGTTAAGAGCAAGATACCCAACGTTCAAACCAGCCTGCTGAATAAGTTGAATCCCATCGGTTTTTCGCATTGCAGGAATGTCATCATTAGAGGGGAAGTCAATGAGATCAACTTCACCTTTCTGAAGAGCAAGCCAACGTGCTGTTGCATCGGGAATAACTTTGAGGATAAGTCTGTCGAGATAGACAGTGTCACCCCAATAATCTGCATTTCTATTGAACACAATCTCAGAATCTTTTGTCCAGGAAACAAATGTGAACGCTCCGGTTCCCACTGGATTGTTTTTGAACTCTTCACCCAACTTTTCAACAGCTGTTGGTGAAACGATTGAAGCAAAATCCATAGCTAAGTTAGCAATGAAAGGAGCTTCAACTTTCTTAAGATGGAACTTAACGGTATAGTCATCAACAGCGACAACGTCTTTTACAATGTTGTCCATGTCCATGTAACCCCAATACTTCCAAGGCCCTAGATTGTAATAGGGATGATCTTCCTTGAACTGACGTTCAAACGAGAAAACTACCGCATCTGCATTGAAAGGAGTTCCATCATGGAACTTAACCCCTTCGCGCAGGTGGAAGGTATATTCTAATCCATCATCAGAAATCTCCCAACTTGTTGCCAAGGCAGGCTGTACAGCCGTCTCGCCAGGTACGAATTCTACAAGTGTGTCAAATACTGCTGTACTTGCATAGAATGACTC
>CAZTUL010000019.1:0-33667 GCA_964616275.1 uncultured Spirochaetaceae bacterium
CAGGCAAATCAATTTTAACGACTATCTTTATAGAATTATTCATTTATGTTATGATTTTGACCTGAGATATTATTGTACTCATAAAGATTTTCTATAAAAGGAACTGTACCAATGGACGATACACTGACTCGCAATATTGGAATTATGGCTCATATTGATGCTGGAAAAACAACAACTACTGAACGTATTCTATTTTATACTGGCGAGAATCATCGTATTGGTGAAGTTGATGACGGTGAAGCTTCCATGGATTTCATGGAACAAGAGCAGGATAGAGGGATTACTATTAGCTCTGCTGCCACGACTTGCTATTGGAAAGATCATAAGATTAATATAATAGACACACCTGGGCATGTGGATTTTACCGCCGAAGTGGAACGGTCTCTCCGTGTTCTTGATGGTGCCGTAGCAGTACTTTGTGGCGTGAGCGGGGTGGAACCTCAAACAGAGACAGTTTGGCGGCAAGCAGATCATTATCGTGTTCCACGAATAATTTTTATCAATAAAATGGATCGTTTAGGGGCAAATTTCTATGATGTACTCACCGAAGTAGAAAAAAAATTCTCAAGCCACCCTGTCCCATTGTATTTACCCATAGGAGCAGAATCTGAATTTAGTGGTATTGTCGATCTCATTGGTAATCAACGAATTAATTTTGAAGTGACTGATAATGGAAGCAGCATGCACTTCGAGCCTCTTACGCAGAATCTTCAGCTTCTACGGGATGAATGGTATGAGAAACTTATTGATGCTGTAGCATCTCATTCAGATGAAATCACAGAATTGTATTTTTCTGGAGATGAAATACCTCGCGACCTCATTATAAAAACATTACGAAAAGCAACAATCAATAGAAGCCTGATTCCAGTTTTTGTAGGTGCCTCGTTAAAAAATATTGGAGTACAACCACTTCTTGATGGTATTGTCGAATTGCTCCCCTCTCCACTCGATATTCCACCTATGAAAGGTATTTCGGTAAAACATGGGAATGAAGTCTCGGTTCATCATGATCCCAATACACAACCGCTAGGACTCATATTCAAAATTCAACACGATAGAGAAGCTGGACCACTCTGTTTTGTTCGAGTCTATTCCGGAGTCATTAAAAAAGGTACAGCTATTCTGAACATAACGAAAAAGAAGCGAGAACGTGTGAATCGAGTTGTACGGATGCATGCAAACCGTCCTGAAGCAATTGATCAGCTTGCTGCTGGAGATATCGGTGTTATAATCGGTTTTAAACATGCTCAGACTGGTGATACTATAGGAAGTGAGGGAGCTCAAATACTCTTAGAGAATATGGTCTTTCCAGAACCTGTCATTTCGGTCGCAATAGAACCGAAGACCATGAGCGATCAGGATAAATTAAAGGCAGCATTAAAAATTCTTACTCAGGAAGATCCAACTTTTACCTGGAAAGAAAACGTTGATACTGGGCAGCTTGTGATTTCCGGTATGGGAGAGTTGCATCTTGACGTTCTTGTTACCCGACTTACAAAAGAGATGAAGGTTGAAGCACGTGTCGGAAATCCTCAGGTTACCTATAGAGAGTCAATTACTCGTGAAATTACAAAAACTGAAGTCTTCTCAAAAATCCTTGCAGGAAAAGAGCAGGCTGCAACTGTTACACTCACGCTTAAACCTCTTTCTACTGGTAGTGGAAGTAAATTCACCTCTAAAGTTCCACCGAAAAATCTACCGGAAGAATTTCTTGATGCTATTAAACGCGGTATACATAATTCAATTCAATCAGGTATTCGCTTCGGTTATGAGGTAGTAGACATTGAGACAGTATTGGAATCGGTATCATTTTCTGAAATTACCGTTTCTTCTTTTGCTTTTGAGGCGGCTACTGCACTCTGTTTTGAATCTGCAGGAAGAGATGCGGAACCTGTATTATTAGAACCTATCATGCGAGTGGATGTAGTAGTACCTACTCAATACGTAGGGGAAGTCATGGGAAGTATTACTGCCCGCGGAGGGTTAATCAATAGCATGGAAAGCAGAACAACTGCCGATCATATCATTGCAAAAGCACCTCTTTCACAGCTCTTCGGATATTCAACAGCACTTCGTAGCTCAACACAAGGAAGAGGTACTTTTACCATGGAATTTAGCCATTTTGCGAGAAAGTCATAGGCCAAAATTAATATTCGTTTGACAGATCAGCACTATGGATTTACTATGTTCTTTGAGTATCAATCGATATTCATCATAGGAGGACATATGAGCGTATCCAGTACTGATTTGAGGAACGTAGCCATTGTAGGCCACAACGGTACCGGGAAAACCTCGTTATTGGAACAAATTTTGTTTCAAAGTGGTGTGGTTTCCCGGGCAGAGACTATTGAGTCGGGAAAAACAACCAGTGATTACACTGAGGAAGAAATTGCCCGTCAAATATCTATCCACACCGCTATGGCAAATTTTTCATTCGAGGGAAAATCAATTACTTTCCTCGACACACCAGGAACTGCAGACTTCGTTGGTGAAGTCATAAGTGCATTCCGTGCCTGCGAAGCAGCTCTAGTCGTAGTAGACGCACGAGATGGAGTTCAAATTGAGACAATTAAACTTTGGAAGCGTCTACAAAACCGAAATAAGCCCAGAGCAGTATTTATTAATAAAATTGATCGTGATCGTGCAGATTTCTTTGCTGCATTTGAAAATCTGAAAGAGACACTTTCCGCTACCTATGTACCTATCACTATCCCTATGGGAAATGGTGATGATTTCAAAGGAGTGATTAATCTTATAGAAATGAAGGCATATACCCTTGATGCCTCCGGGAAAGAAAAAGTTGGAGAAATACCCGCTGAATATTCTGATGTAGTCGAAGAGTATGAACTTATGCTCATTGAGGCAGCAGCTGAAGGGGCTGATGATTTAATTGAAAAATACTTTGATGTAGGAACTCTTGAACCCGATGAAATTAGAAGAGGACTGAGAGAAGGTATTCAGGATAATCGAGTTGTGCCTGTTTTTGCAGGAAGTTCATTACTCGGTTCAGGTATTTCAAGCCTTCTCACATTTATTAAAAATAACTTTCCGAACCCGTTAACATGTACGGAAACTATTGTAAAGGATACTGTAGAATCTGAATTCCCATTTTCTCCAGAGGGAAGTCCAGCGGCATATGTATTCAAAACCACTATTGATCAATTTTCTGGAAAACTATCGTATATTAAAGTGGTTCAAGGTAAAATTGCCGGCGATACCGATCTTACAAATCCAGAAATGGGAAAAAAAGAGCGTCCAGGAAAAGTATATCGTCTAATCGGGAAAAAGCTTGTTGAGGTAGATGCTCTCGAGGCTGGGGATATTGGAGTCATTGCTAAAAGCAACATCACATATACAAAAGCTACTCTTGTTCAAGGTGATGCTGATTATCAATTCTTACCATTGCGATTACCCAGTCCAGTATATTCACTTGCTATCCAAGCAGGCGATAAAAAATCTGAAGACAAGATGAATGAAGCGTTGCATAAAATTACTGAAGAAGATCTTACATTCCAGACTGCATTTAATGAGGAAACTAAAGAATCTACTGTCAGCGGTATGGGTGAACTCCATATCAACATGATTCTCGATAAGATTAAAGAGAAACAAAAAATCATTATCAACACAAAATTACCGCGTGTAGCGTACAGAGAGACAATTACAAAGAAATCGGGTGTTGTCGAGTATGCACACAAAAAGCAGTCGGGTGGACATGGACAATATGGAAAAGTGCTCATTGAGATTGAACCATTACCACGTGGAGAGTATTATTCATTCACTAATGCTATCAAGGGTGGATCTGTTTCTAAAGGATACATGCCTGGAATTGAAAAAGGGTTACAGGATGCAATGCATGAAGGATTTTTAGCGGGCTATCCGCTGGTAGATATTGGAATTACCATAGTTGATGGAAAAGAACATCCTGTCGATTCTTCTGAAATGGCATTCCGACTTGCTGCGAAAGGTGCTATGCGAGCAGCCATTGAAAAAGCGGGACCGCTATTGCTCGAACCTTTCATGAAACTATCGGTGTATGTGGAGGATGCTTATTTAGGTGATATTCTGAGTGATTTAAGTGGAAAACGTGGAAGAGTACTTGGGCAGGAAGATATTGGTGGCGGAATTCAGATGGTTAAAGCTGAAGTTCCTCAAGCCGAAATGCTCAACTACGCAATTGATTTAAAATCTATGACAAGTGGAACTGGTTCCTTTGAAATAGACTTTGATCACTATGAAACACTCAGTGGAAGAATTGCTGACGATGTTATTAAGGCGGCTAAAGCAGCATTAGAGGAAGACAATTAATCTATAATGATTTGAGAAAGTACCATAGAAGGAGTTGAGCAATTGTCTCAGCTCCTTTTTTCTACCCAGACTTCATGAATAGGATGTGATTTCTGGATTCCTTTTTTTTCAAAGTTTGTGGTTGGTCGCCAGGATCTTGATGGAGCAAAACCACTGTATGGATTTTCTAGACAATCAATTTGATTAAACACATCCAGCATTTGATACGCATACGGTTCCCAATCTGTTACGCAATAGATGTAGGCATCTCTCTTAAGCTTTTTCGCCAGTAGTTGAGCAAGAGGAATCTGTACAAGTCTCCTCTTATGATGTTTTTTCTTTGGCCACGGATCAGGAAAGAAGATGTGAAACCCAGAAACTGAAGCATCAGGAATCATATGCTCTAATACTTCAACCGCATCAAATCTCATGAGTCTAATATTCTCAATCTGAGAGGTGCCAACTTCATGCAGCAATTTTGTAAATCCATTGAGAAATACTTCAATTCCTAAAAAATTTTTATTCGGCATATCAATGGCAATACGTTTTGTAGTTTGTCCCATGCCAAAACCTATTTCGACAATAACTGGGTTATCATTGCCAAATAATTGGGAAAAATCTAATTGACTGTGTGAAAATGGAATGACAAATTCATCTGAATATAGTTCTAAAGCTCTCTCCTGGTATGCAGCGAGTCTGGTACCACGAAGCACAAAGCTTTTTATTCCCCTCTTTCCATTTTCCACCACACTTTCTACTCTATCTATAGTAATCCCCATTTTAAACCCCAATTATGCTAATCTTTGAAGAGTTTCTAAGATAAAAAGTGATTTATCCTTTAATGAAACCACATCTGTACGGAGAGTGAGAACATTCAATTTGTGTTGATCAATGCCTACTTTTCCGTTTCCCAGTCGGATGAGCTCCATCACTTTATCGATGGAAATATCCTTTACTTTTGAAAATTCAACAGTTACCTGCCCATTACGTTCTTTCAGGTGCTGAATGCGAAGTTTTCTACAAATTATTTTTAACTCTGCAATATAGAGCAAGTTATTCACAACCTCAGGCATAACGCCAAATCTATCTTCAAGTTCAGCCCGTAATGCTTGTAATTGCACGTCAGTCGTAATTGATGATATTTTCTTATATATATCAAATTTAATGGAAGGTTCGGAAATATAGGAATCGGGAATAAACCCTGAATAATCGAGTTCAAGAAACACTTCTCGATGTTCCTCCACTTCTCCCTCTTTCATAAGTTCTGCGATAGCTTCATCAAGAATTCTTAGGTACATGTCTAACCCTACAGACGCCAGTTGCCCACTCTGTTCTCTGCCGAGTAAATTCCCAGTACCTCGTATCTCCATATCTTTCATGGCAATTTTAAACCCACTGCCAAGTTCAGTATGTTCCGAGATAACTTTAAGTCTTTTGACCGCTATCTCGTTAATTGCGGTTAAAGCGGGATAGAACAGATATGCAAATGCTTCTTGGTCACTTCGCCCTACTCGCCCGCGAAGTTGGTACAGCTGTGATACCCCATATCTATCTGCCCTATCTATGATAATCGTATTTACATTTGGAATATCAATTCCATTTTCAATGAGCGTTGTGGAAACAAGAACCTGGATCCCTTCGTGGATGAATCGCCTCATGATATCTTCAATTGCCTGAGGATCCATTTGTCCATGTATTGATTCAACGAGTATTTCTGGAAGTTCTTTCTGCAGCATAGTAACTACATCATCTAATGTATTTATGCGGTTATGTAAAAAGAAAACCTGTCCTCCTCGCCCTACCTCAAATTTGATTGCGTGTACCATGGCAGCAATGTCAAATTCACGAATTACGGTCTTAATGGGACGCCGTTGTATAGGAGGAGTTGTTAATAGAGACATATCTCGAATTTTCAGGAGAGACATATAGAGGGTTCTAGGAATCGGTGTTGCCGAAAGAGCTATTGAATCAATATTTGCTTTAAGTTCCTTTACCTTCTCTTTATCTTTCACACCAAATCGCTGCTCTTCATCTATGATAAGGAGCCCTAAATCCTTAAATATTACATCTTTTTGCAGAATTCTATGTGTTCCAACAAGAACATCTATGGTTCCTTCGTATACCTGTTTCAGAATTGCACGTTGCTCTTTCTTCGGAATAATTCGAGAAATCACTGCAGCTTTTACGGGGAACTTCCCCAAACGTTTTACCAGTGTCTCAAAATGCTGTTCTGCAAGAATTGTTGTTGGAGCTAAGAAAGCAACTTGTTTTCCTGCCATAACCGATTTAAAAGCTGCTCTGAGAGCTATTTCAGTTTTCCCGTACCCAACATCGCCACAGATAAGTCTATCCATAACTTGCGGGCTTTCCATATCGCGTTTCACATCTTCAATACAGGTTAACTGGTCTTCAGTTTCCTCAAATGGAAATGAAGCTTCAAATTCCAGTTGCCAATCGGTGTCTTTGGGAAATGGGTACCCCTTGCTGCTCTTTCTTCTGGCATAGAGCTGTATGAGACGTCCAGCAAGCTCTTCAGCAGATTTTCTTGCACGAGCTTTCTTCGTTTCCCATCCTTGCCCCCCAAGCTTATCAAGCCGAGGATTTCCCCCTTCACTTCCAATATATCGTTGTATGAGGTTAGCCTGCTCGATTGGAACAAAGAGTGTCTCATCATCTGCGTAGGCAATTTTTATATAATCTCTCTCTTTACCCGACATATGGACACGATCAATTTTAAGAAATTTTCCAACACCGTAATTCACATGTACTACATAATCGCCCTCATTCAAATCAACGAAGGAGTCAAGCGGTGATGACTGAACTTTATGCAGTGCTTTTACTACCTGTTTTCGTCGACCAAATATTTCATGGTCACAAATTGCAACAAGTTTCTCTCGAGAAATTGAAAAGCCTCCACTGATTTCTAAATCAAGAATGGAGAGTTCAGAAAATTGACTCAACATATTGTTAAGACGTTTCTGTTGGAGCTCCGAGCCGGCATAGATGGTTACTGCATAGCGATTCTCAAGTAATTGTGAAAGATATTCCTTGAACATGGTAAAATTGCCAAAGAACGACTGAGGCCCATCAACATCAAACGTAAAAGCATCATCCCGTTGACCCCGTACCTCAATCAGAACACTTGCCCTATGCCAATTTTCAAAAAATTCGGGATAATTCAGCACAACACGATCAGGTTTCAGTGATTGACGATCTACAAGGAAAGCTTCTCTAAATAATGCTTTAGCTTCAACAAGGAGAGAATGAAAGGAGGTCTCCAAACGCTCTTTACCTAGAAAAAAAAGATAATCTTTGGCATCAATGTAGGTATCTATATGAGCAGTTTCAATGTGTTGATGCTCCTGCAATATGGTTACAGTGATATGTCCGAGAGTTTTTATAGTATCTTGGCTTAAAGGATCAAATGAAGTGATTTTCTCAATTCGGTCCCAATCGGCGTATATTCGAATAGGATAGGTACTATCGTAGGGGAAAAAATCAACAACCTCTCCATGGATTGAAAATTCACCTGGAACTGCAGTACTTGGAGATCGATAATAGCCTCCGGCAGCAAGAGTTTCAGCGATACCTGGTGAATCAAACACATCTCCAATACGTAAACGCATTTCAGCATTATGTAATGACGACTTGGACACTACAGGGGACACGAATGCTCGTAGGTGCGTGACGACAATTCGTGAAGGATGTTCTTCCATCGCAGTGAATGCCTTCAGCTGTGCATACTCTCTATCTGTGCCTTCCCATGGACTATAAAGACGTTTCCCGTTTGAAGGAAGATAAATAAAGGGAGTTCCAGAAGTTTTTAAATCCTTACATAATTGAGTTGCGGAGATTTCGGTCGGACAGAGAGCCCACACTCTTTTTGGTAACGAACGGGCATACACCGAGACGGCCTCAGCAAGGGGATAACCCTCCAGGCCTTCAATATGCTGACGAATGGAGCAATCCTGTTTAAACGCCTTGTAGGCGTTAGTATTTTTAATATAGGATTGCACAAGTGGACCAATATGTTGTTGCATAACCGAAAGTACCGTATCATAGAGAAGGAAGGTATTCAATGGATTCGTTTGATAGATTGGCACGTTTATTATATGAAATGGGCACCTATGCTTGTTCAGCTCAAGGAGATATCCTTAGAGATTATAAGGATGATGGATCGGTACTTACTTCTACAGATACATGGATAAATGAGAGGGTTTCGCAAGAAATTTTAACGCTCTTTCCCGATGCAAATTTGGTAACAGAGGAATCCATTCAACCGTATAAGCAAAATGCTCCTCTTACTTTTATTCTTGATCCTATAGATGGTACAGATGTCTACAGTCAGGGAATACCTGGCTGGTGTATTTCTCTCGGAATTTTAAATAAAGAAAGATCCTGTATTGGAGGAATGGTTTATGCTCCAAGATGGGGGTTGAGTAGTGATGAAGGATTGTTTTTACGGCAAGATCCAGGAAAGCAACTGCAGTTAAATGGGAAAAAATTTCTTCCAAGATTACGAAATACAAAATTGGAACAGATTGCAATGGCATCCCATGCACCCCGATATATCTCAATTAAACGATTTGAAGGTAAGATCCGGTGTTATGGATCGAACATTCTCCATATGATTTCACCACTCGTGCATCCACATATTCAAGGTGCAATATCTGTCCCCTGTTATGCATGGGATATTGCTGGTGCTCATGCTCTTCTGATTTCTCAAGGGATGGTGGTTCAATATTCAGATGGATCACCATTTTTGTATACCAATGAATTATTACAGGATAGATTACCGTTTCAGGGAATAGTTCTTTCTGGTGCAAAAGAGTCTGTTGAGACAATGTCAAACTTATTCAGTGTAAGTTAGTGTGAAGGAATTATGCCTGAATCTTGCCATTTTCGGGCGAGGTACATAAATGGAGTATCTAATGCCGCAACCAGCCACTTCAACAGATAGGTTGTCACCATAATTTGCCAGAGAACGTCCCAGCTGTAAACATGTAAAAAGGCAATTAAAGTGAATAAGATCGTATCTATCAGTTGACTTACCATTGTGCTGAGATTATTTCGCAACCAAAGAGTTCTCTTACCGGGAAATCTCTTTTTTAAAAATGCAAAGGCATGTATATCATGTATCTGTGAAAAGAGATATGCAACTAAACTACCAAGAGCGATTCGAGGCATAATTGCAAATATGGTTACCATACTTTCTTGAACAAAGTCAGAAGGAGCAGGATGAAAGAAAAGAGCTAAATTCATGAGAATCGTCATAACTATGAGTGAGAAGAAACCAATTGCCACAGCACGGGATGCATCTTTTTTACCAAAACATTCACTTAAGATATCAGTGGCCAGAAAACTGGTTGCGTAAACAATATTCCCCAACGTCGCTTCCAATCCGAAGAGCACAACAGTTTTTGTAACTTGAATATTTGCAACTATGACCGATATCGGTATCCAAATAAAAAGACCAAGTTTGCCCCATACACGAAAAGCTAACATAATGGCAAAAAAATTAACAATGAGCATTATTGCCCAATACAATTCATTCAACAGGAACCACCTTTCTTAATTCGCTCTCCTTCTCTTTTTGAGAATGAATCAGCAGCACATCGTCTTTGTTAATTCCAAAATATGACAATACTTCCTCAAGAAGATTATCTCGAACGACCGTTATAAGTAATCCATTATATGTATGCAAAATGGTCGAATATGCATCATGCAACCCGCCACCGGAAAGTTCGATTGGACCAATTTCATCTACAGTTAGTACTTCATACTGACTTCTCTGTTTTAAAAGTAATGCACTTGCCCAATCAAACGTACTTTGATTATACCAGAATCGTTTAAATATTTTCCAATCATCATGTTGTTCGGTGGACATAAGTACATGAGTCTCTCCAGAACCTTGATCACTCCACACCCAATCCGTTTTTATCTTATGTGGAAGTGGCATAACCTGAGAGATACCACCAATTGATTTACCAAGAGAATCAAGACGTGAATACAATGCATACAGCAGTGTAGTCTTTCCAGAATTGACTGGTCCGGTAATTATTACATGATTTCTTTCAACCATGTTAAACTCCCCCTAAAAAACTCTGCAGAACAGTAAAAGCATCCATAGAGTCTTCTCGGCGTATTACAAAAGTAAGTTCATTCATGGTTGAAATAATTTCATTCACATTTATTTCTTCCCATGCAAGTTTTCGTACAGCTTCATACACAATACCTGGAGTTGACATGAAATCTCCACTGAATACAAGAGACAGAGCAACAAGATCACCCATCTTATGCAACACATGTTCACCAGTGAGCACTTGCTCAACGGTGTCAAGGTATTTTTCGCTTACCGAAAGGCTTACTTCATGACTCCCTAATGTTACATTTAAGAAATCTCCAGATGTAGGACTTACAAGGTTATAGAGTTCTCCTAGTTTTGCCATGATTGTTTCGCTTCGAGCAAGATTGATGTCAAAAATATTTGTTTTCATCATAATTTCATACCGTAAATCATAGCTCTTCTGGTCGGTATCTTTCTTTCGTAATTCCTCAGCATAACGACGGACTGCCATGACAATCGCTGAAGTTTTAACTTCTTTACCATGCAATTCCTCAACTGTTCCCTGTATAGATGCAGCATAATTACTATAACTGAGAATACCTTGAATAAGCATCTCATAGAGAAAAGGAGTTCGATCGATTATTCTTTTAACGGAGTTACTTACAGATTCCATAGTTACCTCTCAGTTTGAACTCATGATATATGTTATTTTTACCACCTAAATAGAACTTTAACAATAGATTTATAACAATATTGTAAAATTAGTGACAGAAATGTTTTTACACATTGGTGGGAATCTAAGAATAACGAAAATATGATAGTCCTAATGTGCAGAAAATCAATTGTATGCTATAGTGTAATTTATCTTAAGCAGAGGAGATTTTACCGTGTTATGTCCCCATTGTGGCCATATGGATGATAAGGTTCTTGAATCACGACAAAACAGCAGTGGATCGACTATTCGTAGAAGAAGAGAATGTCTAGCCTGCGGGTATAGATTTACTTCCTATGAACGTATTGAAGAGAAACCGTTCATGGTTGTTAAGCGCGATGGCAGACGGGAGCCTTTTGATATTAAGAAGGTTGAACGCGGTATCAGAATTACTGTTGAAAAGAGGCATATCAGTCAAGAAACTATCGAGCAGGTATTGCAGGATATTGAGGATGAAGTCGTATTAAAAGCTGGAACAAAACGGGAGGTATCCTCAAAAGCTATTGGAGAGGCCGCCCTTCGCCAACTTTATAAAATTGATACCGTTGCCTACATACGATTCGCATCTGTGTACAGAGCCTTCGATAATGTTGAGCAATTTATTGAAGAAATTGAACAAATAACTCATAAAATGCGATAAGCAAATTCATTTTACATCAAACCACTTTCCGGTGATTGACTGTTCGATTCTTTCATTTAAATGATCCGGTTTAAGAATCTCATTTGCACAATCAAGACAGAAGTTATCACTCATTCCAGCTACATAATCAAAGAGTATACGGTCTGTATTTCCGTCGTGTGCTTCATACGCTTCCTTCATTTCATTGATATGAATACCAAATCCGCCTGCTAACATATTCTTCTCTTCCATGTATCGTTTTTCATCGAACCCATACTCGTTAAGAAGATTGGTGAGATAATCAACTATCAGTTTTAGCAACCGAGAAAAATATTTACTATATCCCGCAAGCATAGGTGATAGATAAATTGCATGATAATTGAACTCTTTCATAGCAAGTACTGCTTCAAATATTGGAGGAGAAAAACAGATTCCCGTGTCTGGATTCGAAGAATCAATAACATCGTTCACAAGACTATCGATAATTCGTGCGTTTGTTCTCCCGAGACGCTCGTCTACTAGTGCAGGGATTTCATCTGTCTCTATTATTGATAACCTGCACGCATCTTCATAGTCTCTTCCAAGATAGGCTATTTGATCAGAGAATCGTACAACAGCCGCTTCCCAAGTTGCCGGGGTAACTTGTGTTCTACTTGAGAATGAAGAGAGATCCTTCTGTTCAAAATCTGGATAAACTACACGAGTAAACTGCTCCCCGTTATGACTGACGATTCCATCGCGTACAGCATATGTAAGATTTAATCCTTTTCCATGAGATGCTAGAAAATCAACAATCCTGAGAGAATTGAGTTCATGTTCGAATCCTATTAACCCCTGTTCTTTCATAAGTGAAGAGATAATTCGCTCTCCCACATGCCCAAATGGGGTATGGCCTAAATCATGACCCATTCCAATTGCCCAAGCAAGTTCAGTATCGAGTTCGAGTCCACGACAAATTGCACTGGCAATAGAAGCTACATGAAGAACATGTTCCATACGCGTGCAGATATGATCATTATTTGGAGCAAAAAACACTTGTGTTTTATGTTTTAACCTTCTAAATGGAGAACTATGAATAATTGCTGTGGTGTCTCGATAATACGAACCACGTACATCGGAATCTCTCGGAGTCAATCTTGACTCAAGTACATCCTTTGATAATTCATTTACGAATTTTTTGATCGCAGCCATCTCCATTCTCCTATTCGTACTTCCCTATCGGTTACCTCCATGGTATCATGTTCACCATGCTCATGCTACTGGTTAGTGTCAGTACTACTTTACTCTGCTTCCTCTCCGCAGCAGCCTGTTTGCGGTTTCTTTTCTCTAGGCAAGGATGGTTTTGGGTCTTACCACTCGTTATCTCAATTGGATTTCTCTATATAAGTATCGCTCCCCTTTCACAGATTGCATCTGGAATGATTGCCGGCTCTTACCGTGTTGAGATTAGTCCTGACCGAAGTGTTCGAGAAATTTTCCCGCTTCTTATAGTGGTACTTTGGTATACTATGATTATTACGTTTCGATATGCTTTAAAATTGGTTGTACCCGATAACAGACATATGCTGGATACCATGAAAAATTTAAAGGAATCACGGTATATGCAGCGTATAGAATTAAGAAAATTCCAAAAAGCATCGCGAAAACAACAGAGAAAGCTAATACGGATTGAACTTGAACAATCAGGAGTACGTTACCCAAGTGCATGGGTTGCCCTCTTTGATGACTATGCATGAGGTCACTGTGAAAATAATTTATCTTGTAGGAATTAAACATTCAGGAAAGACTAAACTTGGTCAATTTGCCTCTGTTGCATTGGCTACTTCGTACGATACAGTGTATGCGGATAGTGATGAGTTAGTGCTTAAAACATTGCGGGGAACCGGTCAAACTGTGAGAGAATTTTATCGTGATGCGGGACAGGAAGCTTTTGCAGAAAGGGAATTTTCATCAATTCGTAAGTTTGTTCTGGATTTACATTCACACCCCGTCGAGCTAGCAATAATTGCAACAGGAGGGGGTGCTTGTGATAATGATCCACTGGTATCATTTATGCAAGAAACAGGTACCCTCCTCTATCTTTCTGTATCGGAAGAAATTCTTTTTGAAAGAATTCTGGCAGGTGGGTTACCGCCATTTGTGTCAGCCTCCCACCCGAAACCCTCTTTCCACGAGTTGTATTCACGTAGAAATGAGCGATATAGGCAGATTTCCGAATATATGGTACGATTGTTCGATTACCAGTCAGTTGCTGAGAATGGCCAAATCCTTACTCAAGCTATTCTCAATCTGATGGGAAGAGGAACAGCATGCCAGGAAATAGTTTTGGAACGTCTTTAACAATAACAACATTTGGAGAATCCCATGGAGATGGGATTGGAGTTATAATTGATGGAATTGAGAGTGGCTTCCAGATTGACATGGAGCATCTGAATCAGCAGATGGCTCGTCGACGACCGGGAGGCAACTCTCTTGGAACAAAACGAAAAGAAGCTGACGCCATTGAAATTTTATCCGGAATTTTCGATGGGAAAACAACCGGCACCCCGATTGCCATATTAATTCGTAACACTAACCAGCAGTCTGGTGATTATACCGATATTTCTCAAGTATTTAGACCCGGCCATGCTGATTATACATGGCATAAGAAGTTTGGTTTACGGGATTGGCGTGGTGGCGGGAGATCCAGTGGGAGAGAGACTGCCGCCCGTCTTGCAGCTGGAGCATTAGCAATGCAAATTCTTGCATCGAAAGGTGTTTCAATTACTGCTTATACCATTCAAATTGAAAATGAAATTGCTCAAGAACGAAATCTTTCTGTTATTCAGGAAAATAGAGTCAGTTGCCCTGATTCTGAAGCTGCCAAGAAAATGGAATTGGCGATCGAACGGGCACGAGATGAGAAAGATAGCGTTGGAGGCATTATAGAATGTCTTGTCACCGGGCTACCTGCCGGTCTAGGAGAACCTGTATTTAATAAAGTTGATGCATTACTCGCACATGCTATTCTCTCAATTGGTGCAACTAAAGGTATAGAATTTGGTGATGGCTTTTCTGTTGCTCATGAACGCGGTTCTCGTAACAATGATGAGATGCATGTGAATGGCTTTTTAACCAATCATGCAGGCGGTATGTATGGAGGTATCACCAGTGGAGCTCCTTTACTTTTCCGTACCGTAATTAAACCTACAGCATCAATTGGAATCCCTCAAAAAACGCTAAATATCTATGATGAAGAAGAAACTATTGTTGTTGAGGGAAGGCACGATCCGTGTATATGTGTCCGTATTGTCCCTGTAATAGAGGCAATGACCGCAATTACTCTTCTATCTCTTTGGTATGAACAATATGGAAGATAAACCTCTCATTGTTCAAAGTGACCTCAGCATGATGCTTGATGTCCATTCTCCTTCCGCTGAGTTAGCTCGTAACGACCTTATTGCATTTGCTGAGCTCATCAAATCTCCTGAACATGTGCACACCTATGCAATCTCTGCAATAAGTCTTTGGAATGCTGCTGCTGCAGGGATTAGTGTTCATGAAGTTTTATCACGTTTACAAAAATGGACTCGCTATGCCATTCCGGAGACTGTAATATTTCATATAAAAGAGCTAGGAAGCCGATTTGGTTGTATTCAACTTCTTCCTCTAGAAGGTGATCAAGAACATTGGCTCCTTACCATTGAGCAGGAACGTTTTAAAAAGGAAATAATGGCTCGTAAGCAAATTTTCTCTATGCTAACGGTACATCCCGATGGATTTCTTGTACCCCGTTACCAGCGTGGAGAATTAAAACTCCAACTTATTAAATTAAATTTCCCGGTGGATGACCGTATACCCCTCGAGAAAGGTGAATCTGTTCCAATTTCTTTTAAACCTGTATCATCACGGGATGTTCCTTTTGTATTACGTGACTATCAACGAATCGCGGCCGATTCCATTTTAGGTGATGGTGGACCGGGAACCGGGTATGGGACAATTGTACTTCCCTGTGGTTCTGGGAAAACTATAGTGGGTATGGAAGTGCTCACCCGATTAAAGACGCGAACACTTATTCTCACTACAAATGTAGCAGCGGTTCATCAATGGATTGCAGAAATCAGCGACAAACTTGATATCGATCCCGAAGATATTGGTGAATATTCAGGTGTGAGAAAGGAAATTCGACCGATAACAGTCTGTACCTACCAAGTACTCACATGGCGACCAGATAAAACAAGTGATTTTCCGCATATGAAAATTTTACGAGAAGGAAAATGGGGACTCATTATTTATGATGAAGTACACATGCTGCCTGCTCCTGTCTTTAAGGTTACAGCTGAGCTGCAAGCTGTGTATCGCGTGGGACTAACCGCTACCCTTATACGAGAAGATCATAGAGAAGATGAGGTATTCTCTTTGGTTGGCCCTAAACGATATGATGTACCTTGGAGTGAACTAGAAAATCAAGGATGGATTGCAGAAGCAGAATGTACCGAAATCCGTGTACCGCTTCCACAGGACTTAGAAATACCTTATGCAATAGCAAATAAACGTGAAAAATATAGAATAGCAAGCGAAAATAGAGATAAAATACCTATCGTCAAGGATTTAATTGAAAATCATCCACAGGATTTCATTCTGGTAATTGGACAATATATAAATCAACTAAAAACAATTTCTAAGGAATTGGAAGCCCCGCTCATTACTGGCTCAACAGCGAATACAAAAAGAGATGAACTATACTCCCGGTTTAGAGAAGGAAAAGAACGAATACTTGTTGTTTCCAAGGTTGCAAATTTTGCCATCGATCTTCCAGATGCATCTGTTGCTATTCAAGTTTCAGGAACTTTTGGGTCGCGTCAGGAAGAGGCTCAACGCCTCGGTCGAATATTACGTCCAAAGAAGCAGAGTTCACACTTCTATTCACTTGTAACTCGCTATTCATCTGAGGAGGAATTTGCTGCTAATAGACAGAAATTTCTTACCGAACAAGGTTACGCGTATCATGTGGAGGTATGGGATTAATGCAAAATCATAGTGAGTTAGGACTCTGGGAACGTGCACTCGCACAATTATCCGATACTGTATACCTCGATATCGTCCGAAACTTTATCGGTAAAGTCCCTACTCCATTTCATAAGCCTCAACTTACTGAACAACTTACTAACTTGTTCACTAATCCTGAGTTTCTAAAACAGCTGTTTCTTCGACTCTCAGAGGATGATATTCACATACTTTTCGCGACGTATTTAATAGGTTCTCCAACGCAAGATGAACTATGTTCACTTTTCACCTATACACGCAGTTATGCAACACTTTGGCAGAACCTTGTTAACCTGGAGGAGCGATTACTTCTTGTACCCAACCCCAATAGTTCAGATAATCGTTACGAAATTCTTATAAACCCCCTTATCCAGGAAAAATTAATTAAAACGTGTTTTACTTCTACAACACTTTTTCATACAGCAGAAGGGAAAGAATCAAGAAAAAGATATGTGAGTTCCAGTCTACACACATCAATACTTCGAGCGCTCACCAGCCTTCATATGCATGAACAAATGGGTGACATTGAAAAAAGTGAGCGCGTATTGCAGAACCGCTATCTCACTCAAATTTTCGGTGCTGTAGACGAAATGAAAAAGCAGTATATTCTGCATCACAACAGGCTTCTATTTCGTGAAAAGGTTCTTGAAGAAAATGGAAAAACTATCTCAGTAAATCATGCAATTTCACAAGAATTTTTGAGTCTCAATCCCGATATCATTCATATGAAACTTTGTATTAATGCTTGGCTTCAATGCTATGCAACAACACATAAATCAACAAGTTATCCATCATATAATAATCTGCAAGATTTCTTCACTACTTTCTTTATCATTTTACAAAAATTGAATATATCGACAGAACAAGATTTACTCATTGCACTAAAAATTGCTGCATTCAGGAATCGAATACCACTTTTCGAAGATTCTATTATGCTATCACTCCTACAAGAAGTCGGGATTTCTTTAGAGAGCAGCGACAAGTCTCTCCAAGACGAAACAAAAGTATTTCTCCCCACGATGGATTCGGACTTGACCATTTCCTATAGTGGAATGCTCCCAGTAATTGACGGAAAAGACTACCTGCACATGATAGCTATCGTACGAAAAGTAGATATTGTAAGTAGTTATGAGATAAATAAACATACGATTCTCCATGCTTTCGATTACGGTCTTTCGGTAGATGATATTTGTGATTATCTCGAAGCTCTCACACGAAAATCTTGCACACAGGTAAAAAATCTTATAACACACTGGAGAGAGGAATTTGCCTCAATCACCATATATGACGGTATTGTGGTGAAAGCAGATGACCGACAATCCCGTATCATAGAAGCTCTGCCGCAACTTCAGCCTTACATCATTGCTCGAATTTCTCAGGGGTTATTTCTTCTTTCACGAAAAGATGAATCACAATGGAGAAAAATACTGTTTTCTGCAGGCAGCAGCATGTTGCCCAGCAGTATAAAAGAAGCAAATCACATTCAGACTGTACGAATGTCGCATGAACATATCAATTGGAAATACATTGCCTCGAATCAAGATTCATTGTATGAAATTCTTCGATCAGTACATAACGAACGGCCAAACCATGTTACTGAACAAGAATCATTGGAGAATCAATTACGTAAAGATATTCTTGGAAAGGCACGCTCAAAAAGTGAGCAGGAAGAGATGCTTGCACGATTAGAGAAAAAATTGATACTAGTTCCATCACAGGTACAAGCAGTTCAAGGACCTAGTCAGACAATACAAGCAAGTGGGTTTGATCATCAAGGAAAAATAAATCTCTGTAAATCTGCGGTACAGTCTTCGGTTGATCTATTAGAATTGAACGTATTAGATGATGATGGAGTTCCGAGTACCATACTTACAGAGGCGAAAGAATTGATCACTTCTGCAAAAGAACCATCGGTTCGAGTTCACGTACTCCCACACGGTGAGGAACGTGTAATTCCTATAAAAAGTATTTTTAAAATGCGTAAGCTGCGACGATCAATCTTCTTCCAGTTGTAATGAATGCTCAAGGCGTTTAGGGTAATGATATCCAGTAAATGCTTCAAATTGATGTTTTCCCTGTCTTACCAACATATCTATCCCGAATAAAAGCCGGCACCCAGACTCCAATGCCCGCTGTAACATTTTCGTATATTTGGGTCGATACACCATTTCATATACTATCTGATTTCTATTAAATGTAAAATCGGGTATCGGATCGGAATCTCGATCTGGTATCATCCCAACTGACGTTGTCTGTATAATAAGGTCCACAGAACTATAGGATGAAGCATGTTCCAGACTATCGTATGAAGACATAGTTTCTTCCGCAAGCTGTTGAGCTTTTTCTATAGTTCTATTGATTATTGTAACTTTACATCCATGATTTCTCAGAGCCCATACAACAGAACGTGCGGCTCCTCCTGCTCCAATAACAAGAGCACTTTGAATATTTTTGTTATCGATTTCCGTGACTAGTGGTTCAATAAAACCATAATAATCGGTATTTATCCCCATCCATAAATTTTTAGCTCGAACTACGGTATTACAACTCCCAATTTGTTTTACTTCACGAGTTATTTTACCCAAATACGGCAGCACCTGTTGTTTATGTGGAACCGTCACAGAAAATCCAGAAATTTTTAACATTTCAGCAAGAATGAAAAATGATCGAACAGAATCAACCAAAAAAGGAAGATAAATGGCATTAAAATTTATTCCATGAAATCCGGGATTCTGAATACGGGGGCTGAATGAATGTAGAACTGGATTTCCAATAACACC
Source organism: uncultured Spirochaetaceae bacterium (assembly GCA_964616275.1). Lineage (GTDB taxonomy): Bacteria > Spirochaetota > Spirochaetia > Sphaerochaetales > Sphaerochaetaceae > CAYZJV01. The sequence goes on from CAZTUL010000019.1 coordinate 19,488, forward strand.
AAATATTTGAGTTCTCTCATTTACTCGATCGGCTCTATAGAGTTCCTTCATCTGTTGGGGTGAAATCTGACCGGGTGCAACAGGATTATCTGCACAGTATGTCCATAATGACCCTAGTCGCTTATACAGAATTCTCGATGGTAATCCATAGTCTCCCATACCGAGAATAATTTTCTCTTGTACATCTTTTAGTTCTGTTCGCACTCGAAATAACGTAATGAGATCCAATATGGAGCGAGGTGTTACCGCTAATTTTGGAATTTCACCCTTTGCAGAAATTTTTGCGATTCGATGATATAAATCTGATGGCATTCCCTGGAAATCATGCTTTGAACGAATAATTCGGATATGTTTTTCTCGTGCTTTGTGTTCGGGTGCCGAACGCTTGATATCATCTTCTAAATCCACATAGGCAAAGTCTCCATCAAGCGAAGATTCAATTAATGCAAGACGAGATCTTTCGGAACCTTCATATACTCCACCATCAATCTGGCGTCGTACCGTGAGAATTACCGGTACATCAACAAGTGAAGGGAAGATTGAAGCACGACTTCGTGAAGATTCGTGCAATAGGTCTAATCGTAATTCCACTATATCTACATAGGGTTTGTTACGCTCATACAGCGATACATTCTCTTCAATTGTACCACCTGTCAGAACCAAACAAATCATCGGAGACCCTCCAGACTTACAACATAAAATATGACGCGAAGAAGGACTCCTTGCATCCCGATGCGCCGTTATGATACCTTTTATCATACTCGTTACTACACGAATCTGCAACACCTAGCAGCAAGAGGAGATCATGGGAACACTTCAAGTACAATCAATAAGCCTAGCATACGGTGACCGTGATTTATTGCAATCAGTTTCTCTTACGTTATCGAGCGGTATCCGTGCTGCTCTCACCGGAGGGAATGGATCGGGGAAATCGACTCTCCTAAAAATAATAAGCGGTATCATTGCAAGTGATTCCGGCTCAATATCTCTATCCAAAGGAATGCGTATTTCGTATCTGCCCCAGAGTGATATTGTACATAGTCAAACCACGTTATATCAAGAAGCTGAAAAAGGGTACAATCGCTTCACCTTATTACTGACACGAAAACTTGAGGTGGAAACACGGCTAATGCATATCACCGAAGAGGATAATCATGATTCTCTTCTTGAAGAACTTCACACGATTCAAGAAACTCTCAATAAAAGTACCTACTATAACCGTGAGAGTACAATAGAACAGATATTAAAAGGATTGGGTTTCTCACGTAAAGATTTCCATCGACTATGTGATGAGTTTAGTGGTGGATGGCAAATGCGTATTGCACTGGCAAAAGTCCTAGTTGAAGATCCCGATGTTATGTTATTGGATGAGCCGACAAATTATCTCGATATTGAGGCAAGAATATGGTTACGCAACTATTTGAATCAGTTTAAAGGAGCTGTAATCATCGTATCTCACGATCAAGATTTTCTCGATTCAACGGTAACGGAAGTGTATGAATTGTTTAATGGTTCTCTTACTCGGTATAGCGGTAACTATTCATCGTATGTGGTGCAACGTACTATGGAATTAGAACAACTGGAAAAGGCCTATAAAAATCAACAGAAGGAAATTGAACGTACAGAAAAATTTATTGAACGATTTCGTTATAAAGCCTCTAAAGCAAAACAAGTACAAAGCAGAGAAAAACAATTACACAAAATTGAATTCATCCGCATTCCTCAGCACCTAAAAAAACTCTCATTTAGATTTCCGGATCCCCCACATAGTGGGAATGATGTTGTCCAGATTTCCAATCTAGATAAACGGTATGATTCATTAACGCTATTTGAAAATTTTTCTCTTATGGTTAACAAGGGCGACCGATTAGCTGTTACTGGTAGGAATGGAGCGGGAAAAACAACATTACTTCGCATTCTTTCTGGGCTAGATTCTCATTATTCTGGAACAGTGTCTCTCGGTACTGGTGTTAAGTTGGGATATTTTGCGCAGGAGACAGACAAGACACTCACATTATCTCGTACCATTTTTGAGGAGGTCGAGTCTGTTGCAGCAACATCAGATATTCCTCGATTGCGAAGCCTTCTTGGTTCGTTTCTTTTTAGCGATGATGAAATAGATAAAAAGGTTTCTGTCCTTAGTGGTGGTGAACGAAGCAGGTTGGCTCTTCTGAAAATTCTTTTGCATCCAGCAAATTTGCTTATTCTCGATGAACCCACGAACCATCTTGATATCAATGCAAAACAGGTTCTCCTTGAGGCTCTAAAACAGTATCAAGGGACAGTCATCTTCGTTTCTCACGATACATATTTTATTAAACACATCGCAAATCGTATTTTATATCTCAGTGAAGATTCACCTGAACTATTTGAAGGTGACTATGAGTATTTTTCCTGGAAGCTTGAACAAAAAGAGGCAATTGAACAGCAAGTAGATAATAATGCGCCCACTGAAACTCTACCGAAAGATTATCAAAAAGAAGATTCAGTTCATAACTGGAAAGAGACTAATCGTGCAAAAAATAGATTCAGGAACCTGTTAAAAGAATCTGAAGAGATGCTTGAATCTATCTCCGACAAAGAGCATGAAATCACATTAGTATTACAAGAGATGTCACTTGAAAAAAACTATTCGGATAGTGATATCATAACTAAGTTAGTTGCACAAAAAGAGGAGTTGGAGTCTGAACACGTAGAGATGGAAGAGCAATGGTTCCTAATACAAGAGAAAATACATGAGCTGGAAGCGGCATATGGGTTCTAACCATATAATTTCACGATTTTTACCTACAGTAATTCTAGCCTCACAGTCTACCGCCCGAAAAGACCTATTAATTTCTTTAGGTTGTACAGTCATCAGTATGCCCACGCATAGTGACGAGTACCATGAAGGATCTGTTGGAAAAGATGTCGTACAGGACTTAGCACAGAAGAAAATGGAGTCATTCCTTTCTCAGCATCCATCACCTACTCTACCTGTTATTACAGCTGATACATTGGTCAGTTATGGTAGTCAACTATTAGGAAAGCCTAAGGATAGTAAGGATGCTCATTACTATATTCAGTTATTACAAGGTGAAACCCATTCTGTCTGTTCAGGATATTCAGTGTATCTACCTGCGTTTCGTGGAAAACATGATGTTATTATTAATGGAAGTGATGAGGCTTTTGTGACATTTCACACCCTCACATCAAAGGACATAGAACTCTATGTAAGTGGTAATGACTGGTATGGAGCGGCAGGAGCTTACAGAATACAAGGACTTGCGAAATCATTCATCAGTAATATTTCTGGGGATTACACAACTGTTGTGGGCTTGCCAATAGATGCAATTTCTGCCATATTATCTTAACCAGTCAGTCTTTGATTGAATGGAATATCCACCATTAGGTGAGAAATAGCGAAGGGGACGATTACACGTTGCTTTAAGCATGGTAGTTTTCGTCACAGGAGGAATTGTGTCCGTAGTTACTATGAAAAGCCTGCTCGAATCAGGCGTACATTTTGGTCACCAGACCAAAAGATGGAATCCGAAAATGGCTCGCTTCATTTTTTCGGAAAGAAATGGGATTCATATTATTGACTTGCAGAAAACCAGTGCTTGTATTGTTGAAGCATATGATGCAGTTCGTAATCAAGTCAAACAAGGCAAATCAATTTTATTTATTGGAACCAAAAAACAAGCACAGCAAACTATTGAAGCTGAAGCTAAACGTTGTGGTATGCCTTATGTGAATAATCGTTGGCTCGGTGGTATGCTCACAAATTTTACTACCATAAAAAAATCTATCAACCGACTTAAAAAACTTGAGAAAGAAGAAGTTGATGGTACGTTTGATAGTTATACAAAAAAAGAAATTGCTTTACATCTAAAAGAAAAAGCTAAGCTTGAGAAAAACCTTGGCGGTATAAAAGAAATGAAGGATCTGCCTGGTGCAATCTTTATTGTTGATACCAAAAAAGAAGCAATTGCTGTAGCAGAGGCAAAAAGATTGGGTATCCCAGTCATTGCTGTTGTCGATACCAATTGTGATCCCACCAACATTGATTATCCTATTCCGGGGAATGACGATGCAATTAGAGCAATTTCTCTTTTCGTTGAAATTATTGCAAATGCTGTTGTTGATGCAGATAAAGAAGTTGGAATTGAAATAATTGAAACTCTTCCTGAAATTGAGACCACTGATGCATCTTCGGATTCTGTTGAAGAAGAAAAGGCAGCAGAAGCTGAAGAGACAGGAAAAGTAGTTTTTGCTACCGATGATGAAGATACCGATTACACAAATTTTGAAGTCTCAGAAGAAGAAACCAAAGCTCCTGAAGAAGAGGTGTCTAAGGTAAAAACTGTTAAGGTCACCGAAGGTGGCATTGAAGTTGCCGAAGAAGTTCTATACGAAGACTAAGATATACTGTAAGGAGATAGATGTGGAAATTACCGCTGATATTGTAAAAAAATTAAGAGACGCCACTGGAGCTGGTATGATGGACTGTAAAAAAGCCCTCGTTAAAGCAGAAGGTGACTTTGCTCAAGCAGAGAAAATTTTAAAAGAGATGGGCCTCGCAGCAGTAGCAAAACGTGCTGGTCGTGCAACAAATAACGGAAGTGCATTTACACTGGTTAAAGATAACAGAGCAGTGCTTCTTGAAATGGCATGTGAGACTGACTTTGTAGCACGTAATAAAGATTTTATTGCTCTTGGTAAAGAATTATGCAACGACGTTATTACAAATAACTACACAAGCATAGTTCCAGAATTAGAGGCTAAAGTTCAGGATCTTATTACTAAAATCAAGGAAAATATGTCTTTAAAGAGACTATTGGTTTGGGATGTAAATGAGAATCAACTTGTTTCTGAATATGTTCATGGTGAGGGATCACTGGGTGTTCTCGTAAAATTTGAATCAGACAAAGAGGAAGTCCTCTCCCTTGATGCTGTTAAAGAGTTTGCGTTTGATTGTGCTCTTCATGTAGCTGCTTTCTCACCCAGATATTTATCGAGTTCTGTTGTAGATGCAGATTATGTCAAAGAACAGACTGATATTTTTACTACACAGACTTTAGCCCTTGGGAAACCAGAGAAGGTTGTTCCAGGAATTGTTCAGGGAAAACTAAATAAGCACTTTAGTGAAATTTGTTTTCTCCAACAACCATTTGTTAAGGATGATTCTCAGTCAGTGGAAAAAGTTCTTGCAAATCTTTCAAAAGAAGTTGGAGCAAAACTTGCTATTACTGAATATGCAATTTTCCGTGTTGGAGTAGATGAATAGCTAGTGATAATCTGACCGCTCGGAATCACAACCGAGCGGTTGCTTTTTGGAGGTGCTTTATGCATACCGTTTTGGAAACATGTGAAGGGAAAATGAAAAAAAGTGTTGCTGCTCTCACTCATGAGTACAGTGCACTAAGAACAGGCCGTGCTACTGCAGCTTTGTTCGATAAAATTAAAGTAGATTATTATGGCCAGGAAACTCCTCTTTCTCAGGTAGCATCTATTTCTATACCTGAAGCTAGACTTGTAGTTATTCAGCCATGGGATAAAACATTATTAGGTCCTATTGAAAAAGCGATTCTGAAATCTGAACTTTCATTAAATCCTAATAACGATGGGAAATTACTTCGAATTAACTTTCCTCCTCTCACGGAAGAAAGAAGAAAAGAACTTGCTAAAAATGCAAAAGCAACTGCTGAGCAAAGCAAAGTTGCCATACGTAATATTCGAAGAGAAGCGATAGATGAAATCAAGAAATTACAAAAATCTGGTGATATTTCAGAGGACGAACAAAAAGATCTCGAGACTAAGACCCAGAATTTAACCGACTCCTACATTGCTCAGATAACAGATCTGGCAAGTGAGAAGGAGAAAGAAATATTGGAAATCTGATTGTGGGAATTCAATCTGACCCCGAAATTAGACCAGCAGCACAACAGGAGAGTTTTCCAACCCATATAGGAATTATCATGGATGGAAATGGCCGATGGGCGACTAAGCGCGGCCTTCCTCGTACTGCTGGGCATTATGAAGGGGTTAAAGCGGCAAAGAGAATTACCACCGAAGCAGCGAGGATGGGAATCCCCTACCTCACCTTCTATGTCTTCTCTACCGAAAATTGGAAAAGGCCACAGAAAGAAGTTACCTACCTCATGAATTTGCTTGCCACACGTCTCTACAGTGAACTGGATTTCTATACACGTGTTGGTGCTCGTATATTAATTCGGGGGGACATTGAAAAGTTATATCCTGCTGCTAGAGATTCGGTTATTGCAACTGAGGAGGCAACCTCTGATTTTCGAAATATAACAGTTACCTTAGCCATTAATCATGGAGGCCGTGACGAAATTGTTCGCTCTGTGAATCGTTGGTTAGAAAATCATGGATTATCTGCACCTATCACTGAAGAGGATATTCGAAATAATCTCGATCTTTCGTTTATACCACCGGTAGATTTAATTATTCGTTCTGGTGGTGAAAAGAGATTGAGTAATTTTCTATTATGGGATGCAGCCTATGCCGAATTTGCTTTCTATGATACACTCTGGCCCGATTGGGGTGCACAAGAATTACAGTCTGCATGTAATGAATTTGTGCATCGTGCTCGTAGGTTCGGAGGTGTCTAATCGTGAGCAGCCTTGCTAAACGTCTAATTTTAACTTTTACTAGTGTTCCTGCACTATTTAGTTTAATTTATTTTTTTCCACAGAGAAATCATCTCGGATTTGCCTTACTTACTGTAGTTGCTGTATTTATCGGTAGCTTTGAAGTAAAAGGAATTCTTTTCAAAGATAAACATAAACCACTCATACCTTTCTGGCTTCCTACCCTGCTGCCACTAATTCAATATATTGAGCAAGTTTTTTTTCCTGAAGTATCTCTTTTACCAATAACCCTTGTGCTTTTGTTTACAATCTGTTTGGCGAGTGAAGTTTTCGTTGGATCCAAAGATAATTTTTCTGGTGGTATTAATCGTATCACCCGTACCGTGTTTCTTATTATGTATCCAGGATTCTTTTCAATTTTTCTGATTCAATTACTTATGTTTGAACAAACAACCTTTTTATTACTCATGTTGTTTTTACTTGTTTTTGGAAATGATACATTCGCGTATGTATTCGGTATGTGGTTAGGAAAAGGAAATAGAAACCTATTTTCGGTGAGTCCTAATAAAAGCCTTGCGGGATTCATTGGCGGTTTAGTATCCTCAGTTATTATTAGTATACTCTGGATAGTAAGTATCCCTTCAATGGGTGCCCTTTTTTCAATTTTTGAGGCAATATTCATAGGCATTACTATTTCATTGGTGAGCACAATAGGTGACCTGATTGAATCAGCTCTCAAGCGTTCAGCGAATGTGAAAGATTCAGGAACGGTTATCATGGGGAGAGGTGGAATCATGGACTCCATTGATTCACTCCTGGTGAGTGCTCCATTCTTTCTTATTCTTATTCAGCTGTTTGCCTAAGGAGTATTGTTCATGCATCAACATAGCAAACGTAAAGTTATTATTCTTGGTTGTACCGGAAGCATAGGTTCAACTGCACTCAGAGCTTTAAAAAAATTCTCTCATAATTTTGAAATTGTAGCCCTCAGTGCACATACCTCGGTAGATACACTTCTTTCTATTGCATCTGATTGGGGATGTAAGAAAATTTGCATTTCCAGTGATAATCATCAGAATATTTCACAGCAGACACTGCCAAAAGAAACGCAACTGTTTCGTGGTAAACAGGGTCTACTCAATATGATTCGTGAGACTGATGCAGATGTTGTTCTTAATGGTATCTCAGGTGCTAGTGGACTAGAGCCTACTTTTGCTGCAATTGAAAGCAATAAAGACATAGCCCTCTCCAACAAAGAAAGTATTGTCATGGGAGGTGATATCTTATTTGATTATGCGAAAAAACACCATTCTCATATCTATCCCGTAGATAGTGAACATAGCACCCTATTTGCACTCATTGGAGCACACGGTAAATCAGCAGTCTCAACCTTAGTACTTACTGCATCCGGAGGTCCTTTTAGAAATTTCCCACAAAAACAGATGAAAGATATCACCGTTGAAATGGCTGTAGCTCATCCAACTTGGAATATGGGCACAAAAATTTCTATCGACTCGGCCACTCTTGCAAATAAAGGATTAGAAGTGATTGAAGCTTCCTATCTATTTGGTTTTGATGCTGAAACTATTGAAGTGGTAATTCACCCTCAAAGTATTGTCCATTCTTTAATCCGATTACATAGCGGTGCTATTTATGCACAACTCACTCCTCCAGATATCGCTCTACCTATTATGTCAGCACTATCTCAAGATGCGACACCTCCACGAGATGTTGTAAAGCCCCTGGATTTTACCTCATTGACGTTAAATTTTGAAAAGCCTGATGAAGTCCGATTTCCTTTACTTAAAGTAGCTTTTGATATGGTTCGATATGGAAAAGGCTATCCCATTGCCTATAACGCTGCGAATGAAGTTGCTGTTTCTCATTTCGTGAATCATAGTCTACGATTCGATTCTATTTCTGATGTCGTTGTTGAAACTCTGTCCCATGATTGGTCTGATACCTATAGTACTCTCTCGGATATAATTGAGATAGATGCTCGAGTAAGGGGCATTGCTGAAAAGATTTCTCAAGGAATGGCTACATGAGTGGAGTGATATCATTCATAATCGGGTTATTTTGTATTGCCCTTATGGTGACGATTCACGAAACAGGTCATTTTATTGTTGCACGGCTCACTGGAATATCGGTTGAGGTATTTGCTATCGGTTGGGGAAAGGCAATCAAGCGGTGGCATGCACATGGAACAGAATATCGTATAAATATTTTCCCTCTTGGGGGATATTGTCGTTTAAAAGGCGCTGAAGATATCCAACGTTCTCTGGATGCTCATAAAACTACCTTTTCTCATGTGGATGCCGGATCATTATTTAGTGTTCCACCAATAAAGCGTATTCCCACCTTCTTAGCTGGATCGTGTTTCAATATACTTTTTTCACTAGTATTGTTTATTCCATTTCTCATGTTGGATTATGAATCATATGTTGAACCAAACAAAATTGTAGTATCTAGTGATTATCCTCAAGTATTTGGTTCTGAAGAAGGGTTTTTATCTGCTGCGGCTCGCTCTGGATTACAGTCTGGAGATATAGTTCTATCAGTTGGAAGTAATCAGATTTCTGATTTTGGTACGTTACAAAATATTTTATCAACAAGACCAGAAGATGAACCTACGCTCTTTGTTATTGAGAGGAATGGAGAGATAAAAGAAATTTCTATAATTCCTGATTATGATGTTCAACAGGGAAGAGTTGTTTTTGGGGTTTCTTCATATATTGAACCTGTTGTTGCTGCAATCAAACCATCGTCACCAGAATCTTTCACTCCGATGCAGGAAGGCGATCTCATAGTTCGTATACAGGGAGATGATACACCCCATACGATTGCCGTTATCCAAGCACTGCAGAATAATCCGGATCGAATATTTCTCACTGTACGTCATAAGAATGGAATTGAAGAGAGTTTTCACTATAATCCAGAAAAAGATGAAAATGGCAATAGTGTGCTCAATATCTCATTTAGACGACCTGTAAAATTAGTTGAAGGACTTTCGTTTGGAAATGCCCTGATTAACGCATGTAAGGAAACATCTTCAGCTGTTTATGAAACTATTGTACTCATACCTTCGTTAATTATGCGTGACAAGGGGGAGAGCCGACAAACTGTAGTGGGACCATTAAGAATTTCCTATATAATTGGTGAAATGAGAAATGCTGGAGTACGTTCCCTACTGCACGTGCTTTCAATAGTAAGTATTTCTCTCGCAGTAGCGAATCTACTTCCTATCCCCGGACTTGATGGGGGGTCCATTCTTCTTAGCCTTATTGAATTTTTTAGAAGAAAACCTGTCAGCCCCAAACTCTATGTAAAGTTTCAAACTCTAGGATTGTTCTTTCTCCTTCTACTCATGTTTCTCGTGATGTTCAGCGATATAAGTTTTTTCTTAGTACGTTGAAGATCGTTCTAATTCAACAAATCGTACTAGTTGATTCTGGAAACCCATTGTTATAATACCAGTTTCCCCATTCCTCTGTTTTGCAAGTATCACTTTTGTTTCTTGAACTGGAAAGCCCTGTACCATTTGTGGTGGTTGTGGTGAATTTCCATTACGACTATCTCGGTCTGAACCAGGCAAGTCAGCCAATCGATCACGGTGTAATAAGATAACCACATCTGCATCCTGTTCAACAGCACCTGATTCGCGCAAGTTCGCAAGGTTTGGTTCCTTACCCTCCGCATCACGAGAGACCTGTGATAGTGCCACAATAGGTATATTCAATTCTCTCGATAGAGATTTTAATGAACGTGAGATTTCAGCTACTTGCTCATGTCTGGGAACATTTGCTTGTGATTCTGGATTTATAAGACTAATGTAATCAATAAAAAGTATTTTTATGTCGCGTTCCCGCTTCATTCTTCTCGCCTGACTTCTTAAATCTAAAAGTTTAATATTCGGCGTATCCTGAATATAAAGCTTCCCTTCATAAATACGGCTTGCGGCATCAATAATATTTGCCATATCCTGATTTCTCAGAATAGCAGATCGAATTCTTTTACTGTCAACACGTGATTCAGCAGCTAAAATTCGTTCCATGATTGCCATACTGGTCATTTCAGCCGAGAAAAATCCAACAGGGATTTTTTTATGGATTGCAATTTCTACAGCCATGGAGATTGCAAAAGCAGTTTTACCAACCGACGGTCGTGCTCCGATAACAATAAATTCTGCGGGTTGAAATCCTCCGGTCATTTCATCTAACTGGACAAAACCTGTTTTTACTCCATCGGTATTTCCATGTTTTGCCCGCTCCATAAGGCGATCGACAGTTTTATTTACGAGTAGTGAACTTTCTTGGTATTTATCGGTGAATGTACCACTGGAAGCCTGAAGATCACTTAATAATCGCTCTGCATCATCAAGGACATGTGCAATTTCCTGAGATTCATCAAATACTTGCTGTTGCATTGAGCCGCTTAATTCAAGCAGGGATCTTCTTAAACTGTGAGAACGTATGATATTTGCATAATAGGCAGCATTCGATGTTGTGGGAACATCACTGGTCAGTGAAGCAACATAGGACATACCGCCACTGAGATCCAACAGATTTTTGGATCTCAGATAGTCGGTTATTGTTATTAAATCTATCGTCTGAGAACTGTGTTCTTGATGAAAGGAGAGAATAGCATCAAAAAGTACCTGATGGCCGGGTTTATAAAAATCCTCTTTTCGCAGTAGTTCAGTTACTTCACTAAAAGCCTGAGAGCTTAGTAGTACTGCACCTAAAACTGCTCGTTCTGCGTCATCATTATGGGGAGGGATTCGCCCAGCCGAGAGGTTAGCTGCCATCTCCTACACTATTCCTCATCCTCATCTTCGTCATCAAAGTCATCGTCGTCTATACCTTCTGCTCCGTACAATTCTTCTTCGACGACCTCTTCTTCAACTACTTCAGTTTTAGCTTCAGCCTTTGCTTTTGCAGCAAGAGCTTTTGCTTCTGCACGGTCAGCTGAAGCTTTTTCCGCTTCTTGCTTCTTCAATGCAGTCTCACTCACGACTTCAACTTTAACTTGAGCACTTTCGCCTTCATACAAGCGAACTTTCACGGAATAACTTCCAACCATTTTAATGGTATGTGAAGCTACTTCGATTCGTTTTCGTTCGACTTCGATACCCTCTTTTGCAAGGGCTTCCTGCACCATAGAATTGGTGACAGAACCAAATAACTTTCCAGAATCTCCAGCAGAGACAGAAAGGACAATGGTCATATCATCTAATCTTTCCTTAAGGCTGGAAGCTGCTTTTCGCTTCTCTTCCTTTCTCTTTTCAATAGCTGCAGCTCGGCTAGCGAATAATGCCTGATTCGCTTTATTATGTAATACAGCAAACCCTTTTGGAAGTAGGTAATTTCTGGCATAACCATCTTTTACTACAACCACATCCCCTTCTTCACCGAGATTATGAACATCCTGGTTCAATATGATTTTCATAGAATGTATCTCCTTATGCAATCTTTCTATACCTAACCCACGTCTCTGAAACACCTAATAATGGTAATCCAATTAACGGGATCACATTCACTCCTGGTAACATAACCAATATAAAAGAGAGAAAGAATATCCTCGTTGTTGTAGCACCAGGATTCCTTTTTCGCACGAGAAACGCAAGAATCGATATACCCTGCACTAAATAGAGCAGTGAACTCGATAATGCAATGTTCCATGCAACGCTCTCTACCATGGGCATGTCCACCAAAATAGTGACTAAAACTATAGCCCAACTCCCCAGAAAAACCCATACAGTATTTTCCGGAAGTCGCCATTTTGCCATTCTTTCCTGGTACGACCATTCTGTTCTATAAATCAGTAAATTACTAATAAACACAGAAAAGCCGAACTGCCCTACAAATATAGGCAAAAACGCCAACGACATGAGGGAAGAAACTGTCTGAAACAACGTATCAGTGTTCATTCCCAACGGAAGTTGTCCCCCGAAAATTGACGGAACTACCGCAGCAACAATTTCTCTGTAGATATGTGCTGTAGCCAGTGCCGACTCTGAATCTCCGGATAGCCATACTACTAGTCCAAACCCAAAAATCGCTGCAAAACCTGAAGAGAATAGTAGTTTCTTCAATATCCTTTCAGTATACAGCATAATCCATATTCCGGCTCCTGCGAGCAGTGAAAGCGGTATATAGAACCCAACTAACAAAGCTCCAAAAACTGAAACATCTTGTAAAACGCCCCCAAGTCCAATCAGTTGTGACCCAAGTATCATAACGGTAACAACACCTACAGGTACAAGCGCCAACCTATACGACTTGAACTGAGGTGCAAAAAAAAGCAATGGAACGATAAATAACGTTGAGGATGCAGCAATTCGGTATAATACAATCGATATTACAACTGCTAATACTCCCGAACGTACCATGATTATGGTCTGACGTTCCATAATTCCCTCAGCTATTTTCGATCGAACGGCAAGTAAGCTAAAACTCTCGCACGTTTAATTTCAGTAGTAAGGGCTCGCTGATGTTTTGCACATGTACCAGTTATTCGACTAGGAAGGATTTTACCTCTTTCTGTAACATACCTTCTCAATAAATCGGGGTTCTTATAATCAGCAACTAAATTCTGGGTACAAAATTTGCACACTTTCTTTTTAAATGGACCTTTTCGTCCACCAAAACGACGATCCCTAGAGTTATTCCCTCCACGTCCGTCATCAGAATTATTTGAGTTCATTGAATCTCTATCATCACGCATTGTCTATCTACTCCTATCAACCACTTAGAATGGGATATCGTCATCGAACTGTTCAGGTCCAGGAAATCCGGTTGGTGCCGACGGCACTCTTCCCGATCCTTTGGATTCAAACCCACCAGGATTTCGATTACTTTGGTCTTGAGAACCTCTGTAGTCGTTTGTACCTGACGATGTATTCCCTCCAGAAGGACCTCCCAGCAACTGTATGTTGTTGGCTACGACCTCAATCCGGCTTCTGCTCTGACCATCCTGTTCCCAGCGGTTTTGTCGCAACTCACCTTGGACCGATACTTGTCGACCCTTAGTAAGATATGGATTCAGTACCTCTGCCTGCTTGCCCCATACGGTGATATCGAAAAAGCTCACCTCTTCCTCTCGCTGATCTCCTGACCTCTTCATACGGTTAACAGCTAAAGAAAATCTTCCAACGGCAGTCCCGCTGTTGGTGAAACGTAATTCACAATCACGAGTGAGACGGCCGACGAGCACTACGATATTGGTGTCATTCGCCATAACTATCTTCTCCGTTTTATAATTAATTATTCTTGTTGACGAACAAGAACTTTAATACGGGTACCATGAGCTTAAATGAGTTGTTGAACGTATTGATACTTGCAGGATCTGCTTTGAGCTCAAAGTAGTAGTAGTGTCCCTTCTCTTGTTTGCGGATGGGATATGCAAGGTTTCGCACTCCCATATCATCTTGTTTTGTAATCTCAACCTGAGCGGTAGTGAACTCCGCTAGAATCAAGTCAAGGCCTTTTGCCGTCTGATCTTCATTTGCATCGAAGATGACGGTAAATTCATAGTTTCTCATAGTTCCTCCTTACGGACTATATGATCCACTCACAGTGGATA
>CAZTUL010000020.1:0-33054 GCA_964616275.1 uncultured Spirochaetaceae bacterium
CTCCTTGTTACTGAGTGAATAGGTCTAGAAATCCAAAGAGGTTGAATGGCAGTGACCCTAATGCATATGATAACCCAATTCCAGCAGATACTCCACCAAGCTCTAAGCCTTGGGTTGAGCCCGGAAAGATTTGTGGTATCCCATTCTTTTCCAGCGTCGTATCATACACAGATAGACTCTTTTTATAGCTCCCAAACAAAGCTACTCTCCAATTTGGCGTGAGCATGTATCCGAGCTCAACGAGGCCTTTGATCCCAACCGCCCTGTGGGTGAGAAGAAAGGTGTCTCCTGAGTTGGTGTATTCAATTCCCAGAATGTCTAGACCAATAGCGGCCGAACCTCGTGCGTAGAGCCGTCTGCCAATACCCTTGCTGATTCCTAGATATGGTGAAACTACAGTGATTCCTGCCGACGTGTCCGTTGTACCATTTGGAAAACCAATCCCAATATCAAAAGTCAGAAAGAGCTGTGAGATATCCAAAACAGGTGCCATATTATAGGAAAAAAGTGCGTTGAGATTGATTTGTTGTGTCGCTGTGTCTGTTATACCGAAGGAGGTACTTGAGCCTTTCGTGTGTTCCGGTTCAATTGAACTTCCTGTGGTAAGGCCTCCGTAGAGGCTCAGGTCAATTCCCAGTCTGGGGTTTTCCATCAATACATCACCTATGACTGCAGGAGTACCCATGATATGAGTCGCATAGCTTAGTTCTGATGGGTTATCACGATTATCTCCAGGTCGAGAAACGCGAACATATCCCTTCTCATGTGCCACAGGATTTCCCTGGGCATCTTCTTGGTATTCTACAATATAAAAACCATCATCGAGATGAATACCTTCTTGTTTACCTAAGGGAAACCCAATTGTCTTTCCAGTTTTTTCCAGTACCTGTGCTTGTAGTTTGAAATCGTTGATTTCACGTGTTTTTACCGAGAGGTTTTTAGCAAAAGCGAGCATCGCATCATTTACAGCATATTCGAATGCACTTAAGTACCAAACAAGGTTCCCAAAAGAGAATTCATAACTCGATCGATTATAATCAACAAAACCCATGGTATATGTTGTTGCTGTCATGATGTGGCGAACTGTAGTTTTACCGAGACTGTCAACCTCAACTTTCCACCAGATAATACCACCATAGATATGAATCGTATCATAACCTTCATCACTCCATACAACCGAGGCTGAGGAAATAAAAGGTAGATAGATATAGGCTGAATTAAACAGTGCTGCCAGTTCCGAGCTTGTGAGGCCAAGACTTTTGGCCTTCGTTGCTGCGAAGGTTTGAAAGCTCGCTTCGTCCTTGAAGTTTGTACTTCGAACTTGTTGAATTTCGGGGTCATTGAGGATTGCAATTATCTCTTCAACCACCGTCGTTTCAAGAAGCTGGGTAAGGGTGTTTGTCTCGATTGAAGGTAGGGAATTCGCTTTCTTGTTAAAATCCTTTTTTAACTGTGCAGGTATTTCGTTAAAATCGAATCTTGGTAGTTCAATATAGTGTTGCACATACTGTTGAAACCGATCCAGATCGAAAGCCCACTCACTTTGTACCAATCTACGTGCCTGTGGGAATACCCAAACAGAATCTAATGCAGTAATGGATTTTCGTACATAGGAACCTTGCTCTGCTGCTGAGGTAGTCACCGGTAAAAGCAGAACTACCAGAATGAGCACCAGTAGAGGGATAATCTTCTTCCTGCTTGCGAGATGGTGTGAAAAGTGTAAGATGTCCAAACCTATCATTCACCAAGTCTCCTTTCGATGAGTTTTCGATTAGGCTCAATCATACCAATTATTCATAGCACGCACAATGAAAAACGCTGAGGGATGTACTTGATAACTTGCAGGAACTGGAGTATCACACTAGCATAGCAAGTGAGAAGGGGGCCTTCGATGGTTGATGGTGTTGCTTTAATTTACTGTGATGAATATTTCGATACAATCTGGGGAAAAACTGCACATGGTTTGGTGAGATTTACAAAGCGATATGATGTTGTAGCACTGGTCGACAGCACCCACGTTGGAGAGGATGCAGGCGTGGTACTGGAAGGTAAATCGCGGGGCATCGAAATATTTGCAGATATTGATTCCGCTGTGGCAAGATTCCGGGAAAGTGAAAAACCTATTACTCATCTTGTATTCGGTATCGCAACGGATGGAGGCAGACTTACCAAGAAAATGCATGCAGATGTGTTACACGCATTAGATCTTGGTCTCAACGTAGATTGCGGTATGCACCATTTTCTTTCTGAAGACCCGGAAATGAAAGCAATGGCAGAGGCTCGAGGAGTACAGATTCGTGATATCCGAAAAACTCCTCCAC
The DNA here is from genome assembly GCA_964616275.1 of uncultured Spirochaetaceae bacterium. GTDB lineage: Bacteria > Spirochaetota > Spirochaetia > Sphaerochaetales > Sphaerochaetaceae > CAYZJV01. Next base: position 2,322 of record CAZTUL010000020.1, read on the forward strand.
GTGATGAGCTCCATAGTTATACCGGTCGCATTTCTGAGGTGAGTTCCTTTAGAATTGCCATGCTCGGTACCGATTCATCTGTTGGTAAGCGGACAATTGCATGGAAATTGATTGAAGCTTTTCAGGCAAAAGGTATTTCAGCAGAAATGATTGGCACTGGTCAGACAGCCTGGCTGCAGGGAGCACGCTATGGAGTCCGTATGGATGCCTTGATAAATGATTTTGTTGCTGGAGAGATAGAAAACGCTATCTTAGAGGCATGGGATAACGAACGTCCTCAGGTTATGGTGATTGAGGGGCAGGGGAGTCTGATGAATCCGTTATATCCAGGGGGATTTGAGATTCTCGCTGCAAGTCAGCCTCAGGTAATCATCATGCAGCATGCTCCTCTTAGAAAAGATTATGACGGTATTCCAGGGACTCCGATTCACCCGCTACTCAAACAAATTCAAGCGGTGGAATTGATATCTGATAAACCGGTGGTAGCACTAACAATTAATCATGAAGGGATGAAGGCTGAAGAGATAGATGCTCAGTGTGAAAAAGTTTCGAAGGAAACAGGACTTCCTGCATATGACGGGTTGGTTCACGACCTTTCACCACTTGTTGATATGTTGATGGATACTATGAAAGCACGAGGTGATGTATGAAAATTACCCATTGTGAAATTTGGCCAGTAACTCTCACATTAGAAGAACCCTTTACCATTGCCTATTCAACAACTCAACAAGTGACTAATTATTTTATCAGAATAGATACTGATGCTGGAATTTCGGGGTTCGGATGCAGTGCTTACGATGAGGAGGTTACTGGGGAGACTGCAGAGACCGTTGCTCAAGCACTGCACGATGTAGCCGTACCGCTTTTACTGGGAGAAAATCCTCTCATGTACCGGGAATTGTTGTTTAGGATTCGAAAGAACCTATCAACACAGCCTACTGCCATGGCTTCTGTTGACATGGCTCTGTTTGACATTGCTGCTAAGCACGCACAGGTACCCCTTTACAGGTTTTTAGGTGCGGGGAGAACCTCAATTCTGACGAGCATAACAATCGGAATACAACCGGTTGCACAAGTAATCGAGAAGGCGAAGTTATGGAAGAGTCGGGGATACAAAGCTCTCAAGGTTAAGGGTGGGACGTCTATTGATGAAGATGTTGAAAAATTACGTAAGATGAGAGAAGTAGTAGGTTCGGATATACAAATTTACTTCGATGCAAATCAAGGATACTCTTTTACCGATGCACTCACATGTATTCAGGTACTACATGAAGTCGGTGCAGAATTTATTGAGCAGCCTTGCAGTAAAAAAAATCTGGAGACATACGCTCTTCTTCGAAAACAATCAAGTGGAATCTTACCCATTATGGCCGATGAAGCGGTACTTGCACCTTCCGATGTTCTACGGGTGATACAAGCCGGTGGAGCTGATATGTTTAATATTAAACTGGCTAAAACTGGCGGTATCTTAGGAGCTTTACAGCTTGATGCGGTAGCTGAGGCGTACGGTGCTCGTACGATGGTGGGCTGTATGGATGAAGCTGGGTTGGGAATTGCTGCAGGACTGCATGTTGCTTTAGCGTGTCCCAATGTTAAGTATGCAGACTTGGATGGACATGTTGAGTTCATTGATGACCCTACCTATGCTGCAGTAAAGATAGTCGATGGAATTGTGTATCCCAATGATGTACCAGGAATTGGGTTTTCTTTTTAAAAAGTGAAATTAACTAGTTTCTTTGTAAATATTAATTTTGACTATCATGCATAACGGTGCCATAATCTTTACAGTATTACGATAATGTAAAGGAGGTAGTACTATGTTTGGACTATGGTCATTGGTTCCACCAGTCGTTGCAGTCCTGCTGGCTATCATCACCCGAAAGGTGGTGATTTCTCTGTTTTTCAGTGTGTGGGTTGGAGGTCTCATCTACACTGGGGGCAATCCATTTGGAGCAGTTGCCATGACTTTCACCTGGATGAAGGATGTCATGGTGGATGGTTGGAATGCCCGCTTTTTAGTACTTGTAGCATTTCTTGGAATCGGTGCTGCATTCATGTACAAAGTAGGGGGCTCCTATGCACTCGTTCGTGCTCTGGAGAATAAAATTAACACACGACGTCGTGCACAAATGTTTGGCTGGGTTCTCGGTATTGTAGTGTTCTTCAATGACTATGTGAATTCTGTCATTGCAGGAAATGCTGCAAAGGATATTAATGGTAAGTATCGAGTATCCAAAGAAAAATTTGCCTACATTCTCGATGCAACAGCGGCACCTATGGCTACAATTGGACCAGTTTCAGACTGGATTGGGTTTCAAGTCTCACTCATTGCTGCTGCCTTTATGTCTATCTCCTTGGTTGAAACACAACCTTATTTTGCATTTCTCTCCTCTATACAATGGAATTTCTACAGTATCTTAAGTCTTATTGCTGTTCCGCTTTTTATCTTTGGTAAGGACTTTGGTCCCATGGCTAAGGCCGAATTACGATCGTTAAAGACCGGAAAGCTCATTGAGGATGGAGCTGTTCCCCTTTCATCAGTAGAAATGGATCTTGGTGAACCAATTAATCAGGAAAAAGCTAATATCTGGTTCTTTATTCTTCCTCTTGTTACCCTCATAGGGGTAGGTATTTGGGCACTCTGGTATACTGGAGGTGGACCGGAAGGTAAGAACCTTATGGATGCTCTAGCCGATACCGAAGTCGATGTGGCATTGCAGTGGGCAGCCTTTGCGATGACTCTCGTTGGTGTTGTGCTCGCAATTATCCAGAAATTTAGTTTTAAAGAGATTGAGGACACCGTAATGGGTGGAATTCGAACCATGCTCCCTGCACTTATCATAATGATTCTTGCGTGGTCAATCGGCACTGTTACCGACAATCTGGGAACAGCCGAGTTTGTTGTCGGTGCAACACAGAGCTGGATGAGTCCCGCACTGCTTCCATTCCTCATCTTCGTTATCTGCATGTTCATTTCATTCTCTACCGGTACTTCGTGGGGAACTATGGCAATCATGACTCCGATTGGAGTTCCTTTGGCTTATTCGATTGGAGGACTTCCTCTGGTACATATTGTTATTGGTGCAATATTTGCAGGTGCAATATTCGGAGATCACTGCAGTCCTATTTCGGATACAACTGTTATGGCTTCAATATTTGCAGGTTCAGATCACATTGCACACGTGAAAACACAGGTTCCCTATGCACTACTTGTAGCAGGTATCTCGGGTGTGCTCTATTTACTTTCGTCGGTTATCCAGACAGGATGGGTACTGCTTATTATCGGAATAATTGCATTATTCCTTCTTTCTAAACTCTTAGGAGCTTGGTATCAGAAGAGAAATTTCTCACAAGAAGATATTGAACTGCTTCATTCGAACCATGCTCATGCAGATTAATTCGTGAATCATTTTGGGTGCTGCGGTTGGTTTCCAGCTTTGGCACCCAAGCTTGACTTTGTGCTTGACCTTCCTCTTCCCTGGTGTGGTAGAGGCAAATTAAAAAGGCAACTAATTTGTTTTTCACAAACTAGTTGCCTTATGGGCGATACAAGGTTTGAACTTGTGACTTCTACCACGTCAAGGTAGCACTCTCCCGCTGAGTTAATCGCCCTTGCAAGCAGTACCATAAAATAAAAAGTGACTTCTGTCTAGTATGTTTTTATTTGCCTGTGTAAATTCCATACGTTTAAGACTTCCGTAGAAGAACCAACTTCTGGTATAGTCTATCTATATGTTTATGCAGAGACGAGTACTAGGAATATTTTTACTATTCATGCTAACTCTTGTTTTTATGTCGTGTTCGACTGTTTCACGGCTCGATTCACTCAGAGAAAAACAGCTTACTGTTTCTCAGATGATGGCTGAGCACGATATACCAGCATTCCCTAGCACCTTTCCGGTATATTACAACTCTGGAGCTGAGTGGAATGCCCGTTCACTGGAGCTTATTGAGAGTGCGGAAGATTACATTTTACTTTCCACCTTTCTTGGGGTGGAACATCCATCAACCCTGCCAGTATGGAAGGCTCTTGCAAAGAAAGCCGAAGAGGGTGTTCGTGTTCATGTAATCATTGATTCTTCATCGAATTTCCAGATGATTCCTATCTCAAATGAACGAATTAAGGCAGCTTTCATGTATTTACGTGAACTTGGCATAGAGACTGTAGAATATAATTCATTGAGCTTGAGTAACATTTTTTATATCCCGAAACTACTTGATCGAGACCATCGAAAGTATTGGGTAATCGATGGAGAAACCCTCGTAGTCGGTGGGATAAATGTCAATCAGACATCCTTAGACTGGCCGCCAGGTCTGGGCAATGTGGATACCATGGCAGAATTTACGTCTCCAGGGGCCACTCGTTCGGTTGTTGATTCGTTCGTAGATACATGGAATCGGTATTCACCAAAACCCTTAGCATCCAGCCAATTTTCAGTTAATGGAAGCATACCGGAATCAGACGAGAATACATCGCTCTGGCTTGTAGATCACTACTGGCCTTCACAGTCTCGTACTTCTACACTTTTTGACCTGTTCAGTCTGTATGCTCAAGAGGAATTATGGCTTATACAAGGGTATACATTTCTTACTCCAGCCCTATTGGCCCGAATACGTTATGCCGCAGATTCCGGCGTGGCGGTGCACGTAATGCTTTCAGAAAATGCAACACAGCCAAAGTATGCATTAGCATCACAGTACGGAGTTTTAGATTTGATCGATGCAGGAGCCACTGTGTATATGTTTGAATCTCCCAATCAGGCACATCTCCATGTAAAAATGATGGTTGCAGACAATACGCTGGTAACCATGGGGAGTACTAACTATAACTTGAGGTCACAAACGCTCTCCAGAGAGTTAAATATTCTATTTGAGGATACACGGGTTGCTTCTCACACAATGTCATATATTCAAGAGCTCATGGCGCATTGCAGAATAATTTCACGAGAAGAGGCTGAATCGTACAGGAATTTCCGGAGTTGGTTTAACTATCTACTCATGCAGGTGTGGGGGTGAGCATGCTTTTACAACGAAGTACCTGGGATACAATGAGTAGTAGTACGGCAATCCTACACAGTAGGAGTCGTAGTCGTAAGGCTCCGGTATCTTTAAGAGTGCGAAAAATCTTTGTTGTCGCTGTGCTCGTATTAGGTGTTTTAGGCTCAGTAAGTGCAAAATCAACGGGGTGGACTGTTGGGTATCGTGTGGGTGTAGATGGTTTCTCTGCTCCATCTCTTTCACAACATGAATATATCTCACTGTACGGTGTTTATGAGCCATTTCGGAACATATCAGTAAACCCAAGTATCCAACTCGGTGTCATGTTTCCTACAGTAACCGCGAACAGTCATACTGCACTGCTGACCTTAGGCATCGGCTCTGGTGTTTTTGTATTTCAGGATCATATATTTGATAAGCTTTTTCGGCGTGACAGTGCACTCATTCCTCGTGTAGATGCATACGTTACTTATAATTCAGCTCAAGGTAATTTTGAGACAGCGGCACTGGTCATTCATCCACTTTCGTTCTATTTTGGTGATAAATATGTAGGGTTGCTCGGGGTTCAAGTGGTAAGGAACTTGGCGACACAGGATTGGGGATGGGGAATCCGCCTTTTTGAAATTTCCCATTATTTGTGGTAGGTAGAGATGAAAAAATTTCTTTTTACGGTATGCAGTTTCATACTCCTCTCCAGTGTTTCTCTGCACAGTTCCAGTTTTGCTGTCTCATTAGGTACTTTTGACGGCCTTATTCCGAATCCGACAATTTTAGAAGGATCGCACCTGCATGCGGGAATAGTCGCTGGAATTTCTTCATCTTTGGAGCTGGAAGTATTTGTTAATACCTCTGTGACGCCACTTCCGTTTCATGAATTTATTGGTGGAACTTCATTGAACTTAGCCTTAATGGGTCCGGTGTATGGTTACAAATCGTCATACGAGGTCCCTCCATATGGTAATGCATATATTGGGATTGGGTTCATAGGCAATCTTACCAATTTAGGTTCGTATGGGCCTGTAATTCGATTTACACCGATTTCTGTAGGTGGACCTGAATTCGTGTTAAGAGAAAGAGCGGGAACCTTAGGTCTTTTTTATGATATTCCGAGTAATTCAGTGACTCTTTTCTGGAATATTTTCTTGCTGGACTTCTACTTGTAACACTGTTTAAATCTCGGATTGTAAACGCTAATCAGCAAAAATTTACTCATCCAATTTCTTTGTGATTATCGTCACATTATTTTACTATAACTTACCAGTATATAGGGATTTATTTCGTAATTCTATATCCGATATTCTTTTAGAAAATCTAGAGGGGTTGCCGACACGCTAGCTATAGTGTTATACTAGAAGAAATCCACCATATAAGGAGTAGATATGATGAAAACGAAACGAACGTGGAAAATAGTAACAGCTGTAGGAATTTTACTTTTAATTGTAGCGCCAATGCTATTTGCCCAAGGACAGAAAGCGGCCGACGATAATACCATCAGTTTTGCAGGATCGGGCGGATACCCACCCTTTAACTATTTGAATGATGAGGGCGATGTAATTGGATTCGATGTTGAGGTTGGTCAGGAGATTGCGGATCGACTTGGTATGGAATTAGACTACGTAACCACCTCGTGGGATGGAATTATTGAAGGTCTGCGAGCACGCAGATACGATGGAATTCTTGGTAGTATGGCTATCACCGACGAGCGCGAAGAGCAAGTCGACTTCTCAATCCCTTACTATTACAGTGGAGCACAGGTTTTTGTGCTTAAGGATAGTGGAATTGAGAATGTTGAGGATTTGGACAGTTCACATATTGTAGGATTAGTAACCGGAACTACTTTTGAACAGGATGCTGTTACACTTGGAGTACAGGCTAAACTATACGAAGATGACAATCAGACCTTACTTGAACTCATCAACGGAAGAAACGATGGCGTATTAACTGATCGCGTTGTAGGGCTGAATGCTGCTTTACAGATGAGAGGCGGTGAGAATGTAACCCCACTCGGATCCGTGCTGCGGGCAGAGGTCATGGGAATTGCATTCCATGAAGATGATGATGACCTTCGTGAGAGAGTGAATGCTGCGCTACAGGATATGCATGATGATGGAACTTTGAGTGAAATCAGTGCTAAGTGGTTTAACGGCGAAGATATTACACGAAAGTAAGGTATATACATGAATATTTTACCATGGGATTTAAGTGCAATCCCCTCACGGTTTTTTCTGTTTGGGGAAGCAGCATGGTATACGGTTCAAATCACTGGTCTCGGCGTACTGCTGGGGCTGGTGATTGGCCTTATAGTGGCTTTGGGTCGACTGTCGAGCTATAGACCCATCTCGGCAGCATCGCGTGCCTATATTTTCCTCATACGAGGGACGCCTCTATTGGTCCAACTGTTTATTGTCTATTATGGGCTGACTTCGATTGTTACTATTGCACCGATTCCATCCGCGGTGATTGCACTAGGTGTACATAATGGAGCATATATTGCTGAAATCTTCCGTGGATCTATTCAATCTATTCATTACGGTCAAATGGAAGCGGCAAGAAGTCTTGGGATGACAAAAGGACGTGCAATGAGAAGAATTATTCTTCCTCAAGCATTCAAACGTGCAGTCCCTTCACTTGGAAATCAGCTCATCATTGCACTCAAGGACAGTTCCCTCGCCTCTACCATTGCAGTTCCTGAACTCATGCTTAGAGGACGACAGATGGGATCGTCAACATTTATGTACATGGAGATGTTTATCATTGTGGGTATCTGGTACCTACTCATGACAAGTGTACTTTCGTACATTATCCATCGTATAGAAACCAGATTGAAGGTGAGTGACCGTGACTAAAAAACAAGAACCTAAACGACCAAATAAGAAGAAAGAGGCAATAGATCCTCATGCACCCTTTTTGCGAATTGAGAAACTCAATAAGTTTTATGGAGATTTACACGTACTGAAGAATATTTCATTGAGTGTCAAAAAAGGTGAAGTTGTAGTAATTATTGGAGCCTCGGGAAGTGGAAAAAGTACGCTGCTCAGGTGTGTAAATTTTCTCGAGAAATCAAAAGACGGGAAAATCTACATAGAAGGGAAACGCATCCGCAACCAGGAAAAACAACTTAATAAAGTTCGACAGGACCTGGGTATGGTGTTTCAACATTTTAATTTATTCCCACATATGACTGTTATTCAAAATGTCATGGAGGGAATGGTTCAAGTAAAAGGTATGCCGAAGGATGATGCACGAGAGAAGGCTCTCGATTTATTGGAGCAGGTTGGACTGAGCGATAAAGCCGAAGTGTATCCAGCAATGCTTTCTGGAGGACAGAAACAACGTGTTGCTATAGCCAGAGCTTTGGCCATGGATCCAAAGATTATGTTATTTGATGAACCGACAAGTGCGTTAGATCCGGAGCTAGTCGGTGAAGTTCTTACTGTAATGACCGATCTTGCTAAGCGGGGCATGACCATGCTTGTAGTAACTCATGAGATGTGGTTTGCAAAGGAAGTTGCTGATCGGGTTGTTTTCATGGATGAAGGGATTATCCTTGAAGAGGCCGCTCCAGAGAAAATGTTTAGTGCTCCAGAACACGATCGTACTTTAGAATTCCTCAAGCAGGTTCTGCCACCGCAAGAAGAGTAATATCTCGAGTTTTTGTTGCATGGGTGTTGTAGGTTATGTAACATAGGGGCGATAGGGGGCCTTTATGGTTAAAATTACCACGCTCATGGACAATCATCCACTTCCTAACACCCGATTATCCTGCGAACATGGGTTTTCCTGTTTTATAGAGGTAGGTTCTCTTCGTATGCTGTTTGACACCGGTAAGAGCGAAGCTTTCTTACGTAACTCCGAAACCTTACACGTCGACCTTTCTAAGCTTGATGATGTAATTATCAGTCACGCCCATTACGATCATGGTGGTGGAGTGCTTTCTTTATTAAAAACCCATTCCTTTCAGGGACTTTCAATGTGGACAGGTCGAGGATTTGAAACTCCAAAATACGCCGATGAATCGGATACCTTGAGGTATCTGGGTGTTGATTTTGATGCAAAAACGATTAATCACTTTGGTGTTATGTGGCATACCGTATGTGACGATACGATTATGATACATCCGGGAGTGTGGCTAGTGAGTGGATTTTCACATCTGCAACCTCTAGAGAAACCTAATCCTCGTTTTGTAATCGATCAGGGGCAGGGAAGGATGATTGATGACTTTAAGGATGAAATTTCTCTTGTTATAGATTCTCCAAAGGGACTTATTTTGATTGTTGGCTGTTCACACCCTGGGATTCTTAACATGCTCGATTCAGTTCAGGCTAGATTTTCTCGTCCACTATACGCATTAATTGGAGGAATCCATCTGTATGATGCCTCTCCAGAAAGGCGTGAGATGGTGGTTCATGAACTTATACAGAGGAATATTCCTAAGCTTGGGGTTTCTCATTGTACAGGGGATGAAGCTGCTGAAGAGTTGGAAAAGTCATGTACCGGTTTCTTCAGAAATAGAGCGGGAACTGTTACGATTATTGACTGATATATTGCTGATATATGGTACGATGTAGATATACATAGTAGATAAGGATGTCAATTCGTATGGAAATTGCAAGCAACACACACTCATCTCGCTATTCAATACTTCTTTCATATAGTCTTGGTTTAGCGGATCCCTCTTCGAACCGTTCTCGTCTTGATCAGGCACGCCCTCTGTTTGATACTGTCACCCCGGAAGAGGCCATGATTCTGGTCGATAGTATTATGAAAAATATTCAGGATATAAATCTTGTAAAAATTATTGTAACTCGAATGCTTCACTCATTTACGAAGTCACTCACTCGTGAACATCGTCCTTTTAAGCGAGATTTTCCAGTTATTGAACATTTACTAGAAAGAAACGATGCAATTCAAGAGCATCTTGATGCATTAAAACCATTGGTCACTCGCATGAATCGTGGAGTTTTATCACAAGCAGATAGGAAAATAATACACGACACTCTTGAAAAACTTGGAGGACTTACCGATCATTATACACATAAAGAACTCGTACTGTTTCCTGTAATAGAACGATTTGTTGAAGAGAGCAGGTGTGTGCAGCTGATGTGGGCTATTCATGACGATATTCGTAAAACGCTCAAATTACTTCAAGCGGAAATAATCCAAGAGGCTGAACATATTTCTGAGGCAAATCGGCTTTTCGGTCAGCTTTTCTTTGATATGCGATCTATGGTTTTTCGTGAGGAGCAAGTGCTCTTACCAGCAGTTCTGACTCGTATCCCAAAAGACATGCTCATCTCTCTTTCTGAGAATCAGCAGGCTGGAGGACAGGTAAGTGCATCTGATGCTCGTGTTTCTACTCAGACAGTGGATTTGATAACCGGTAACCCAACGGCACAACAATTAATACAGATTTTTAATAACTTACCTGTAGATATCACATTGGTAGATGCTCAAGATAAGGTCGTTTACTTCAACACCCCGGAACATAGGATATTTCCACGCACCAAGGCAGTGGTTGGTCGCTCTGTTCAGAATTGTCATCCACCTAAGAGTATGCACATTGTACAACAGATTCTTGATTCGTTCAGGGCAAAAAGAGAGACATCTGCCGAATTTCGTATTACAGTGCACGGTCGTTATATTCGAATAATCTATCAGGCAATCTATTCTGAGTCGGGTGATTATGAAGGAACGCTTGAAGTTTCACAGGATATTACCGAAGTTCAGAGACTCAAGGGTGAAAAACGGCTGCTCGATTGGGATGAAACGCAGAACTAGTGTTACGTTTCAATTGTTTTGTTTTGCGGTTTCTTGGTTGGTAACAATTGGTCGATTCCCTCTAGAATGGTTTCTTTAAATGACTTTCGGCTCTCCTTGAAAAAAAGATCCATTGTTTTTTTGAGGGTTTCCTTAGAGTCCTTATCCATATGAGTATATGCTTTAAGAATTGCATATGCTGATTGCAGCTTATCATTTGAAAGATCTTCCAAAGTTTTTGCTCCGGTTGCAGCAATGAGATCACAGAAGTTTTTTACAAAATCTTCGCGTTCTTCTACCGAAACCTGGTTCAGCCAGGATCGTATGGTATGTTTGAGCGTTAATACTCCCCTGGACAGTTCCTCGGCTCTGACGAAGTGAGATCCCTCTACTTTCCACGAGAAAGGATCGTGTTGCAGAATACTAATCTGTTTGCTCTCGATTGCAGTATAGTCGCCCCCATGCTCAAGCAGAATTCCTACAATAGACGATTGAGGTATGAACGTAGATATTTTCTTAAGCATATTCCGGTATGAATCACTCTCAATAACATGTGGTTGAAATCCAGGTCCATCGTTATTGTATACAGAGCGTATTCGTTTACGATATTTTTCGGCAAGTTTTACTGCTGCATATACCGCGAGATTTCCCCCTTTTGAATGACCGCAAACAATGAAATTTCCCTCTAGTTCATCACACATTTTTGCTACATAGTCAGCAGCATGATGTTGAGCTGCTACTTCATCCATAAAACTCATGTACAAATCCTCTTTCCACCCAATGAGACTGGAATCTGTCCCACGAAAAGCAATAACATGAAGATTTCTTTTCACCGTGAACACCATGGCAGCAAATTGAATTGATTCGTCAGTGTCGAGTTTTTTTTGAAAATGGTGCACAGTAACTGGAGCAAATCTTTTTGTCTGGGAAACTTGTTGTAACAGTTTTGGAATTTCGGCAAAAAAGCCCACTGTATCTTTCTTAGTCGCTTTGTCATCATGCTTGTGTAGTAATCGTGCGTGTTCAGCGATTGTGAGGTTCTCGCCACTGGTAAAATCACTATATGCGAGGGTGGAAAAAATAAGGCTGTCAATTTCATTAACCGGAGCTTGTGAAAAACTCAAATCACCACGCCACGAAAGATAGTCATACATATGAGCCATAGCAGTAACTCCCCTGAATATGTACTATACACCATTGTGCATGAATCGTGAACGTGATAATCTCATGTGCATCATGAAAGCATCATTGATGAAGATTGTTTCACCAAGTAGATATCTGATTGTGGGATTTCTCATAATCATTCTTCTCGGGTCTCTTCTCCTTTTTCTTCCTTTAACACATCGTCCATCTGTTTCAGTTTCCTATGTAGATGCACTATTCACCTCTTTTAGTGCAGTCTGTGTTACTGGGTTAGTTACTCTAGATACCGCCACCACGTTTAATCTTTTTGGTCGTACAGTCATAGCGATACTGATTTTGCTTGGAGGAATGGGGTTTGCTGCCGTAATTATGTCTATTGCGATTTTACTGGGATGGGATGTAGGAATTTCACAAAGAAATCTCATTAGTGAAGCCTATAATCTGGGTACACTTAGGGGGACGCTCGTTATAGTAAAGACAGTTGTTTTTGCTTCATTCCTTTTTCAAATCATTGGTACTGTACTGTCATTTCTCGTATTTCGTCACGATTTTCCACCTCTTGCTGCTTTCGGACATAGCCTATTCCACTCAATATCGGCATTTAACAACGCAGGGTTTGATTTGATGGGAGAATTCGCAAGTATTACGAACTATCACAATAATGTTTTACTGCTGGGTACCACCATGGTTCTTATCATCATTGGCGGTCTAGGGTTTTTTGTGTTAACCGATGTGATTCGAAATCGGTTCAGATTCAAGAAATTTGCAATGCATACAAAGATTGTTATGGTCATGACGATTTTTCTCATCATATTCGGAACAATCGTTGTCTGGTTGGCAGAACGAGTTGATCCGCTGTCTGCTTTGTTTCAGAGTGTGACAGCCCGAACAGCCGGTTTTAATTCTATTGATACAGGTGCACTGTCATTTTTTTCATTATTTTTTATCGTTCTGCTTATGTTTATTGGTGCCTCCCCAGGCTCTACCGGTGGAGGGATAAAAACTACTACTACCTTTGCTATTTGGTTGAGTCTTTCGAGTCTCGCATTCGGCAAACAGCCTGCTGCATTCAGAAGAAGGATTCCAGACGATAGTCTGTTAAAAGCCTTGCAAGTTTTAATTCTGGCTTTACTTACAGTGACCGTAGGAACTTTAGGATTAGCTTTGTTTGAAGGTGAGAAGTTCGATTTTATTCAAATTGTTTTTGAAGTTGTCTCTGCCTTTGCAACAGTGGGTCTCTCCACTGGAATTACCACTGAGATTACCACGATGTCAAAGCTACTGCTCATGGCTATGATGTTTGTTGGACGATTAGGTCCAATTACAGTTGCTACAAGTCTTAAACGAAAAGAATCTCGTATTAAATTTGTTGAGGAAAGAATATTTATCGGGTAGGCATTGAAAAGGAGTTACTGTGAAACATTCAGGATTTGATGCAAATTCATTTGGAATTATTGGGTTAGGTAAATTTGGAACAGCCTTAGCATCTGAGCTTATAAAAGCAGGGAAGGATGTTGTAGTGCTTGAAAAAGAAGAAGATAAGCTGGATGAGGTGAAAGATTTTATCGAGCACATCTACCCGGTAACACAAATTACACAGGACATTCTGATTGATACTGGCATTTCCCATTGTGCCACAGTTATTGTATGTATTGGGAAGGACATTGAGAGTAATATTCTAACAACATTGAATCTCATTGAACTAGGAATACCTCGAGTTATTTCAAAGGCGAATAGTGATGATCACGGAAGAGTACTACGGAAAATCGGTGCAGAAGTGGTTTTTCCGGAGACAGAAATGGGAGTACGTTTGGCCAAATCCCTTGTAACGCTTCGGACTTTGGAGTTTCTGGAGCTCGATGATGATATCTCGATTTCAGAAATCCTGCTTTCTAAACATTTTGACAATAAAACTGTTGAGCAGGTGAATATTAGGAAACGGTTCAAGCTAAATATTATTGCAATAACTCACGAGGAAAGTACAAATATTGACGTAACCGCAGAGACAGTACTCTATATGAATGATGAGTTGGTTGTAATAGGGAGAAATGACGATATAACCCAATTCCAGGATTATAACTCCCGTCCTTAACCTATGCTCAAATAATTTTAATCAACACTCGCGTGATCCGCTTGCCATATGGTCCTCTTAAGCTGTGCATCATCGTTGATGAACACACTGGCGGTGATGTTCATGGCAGTCACTAAGGAAAACTAGTAACTCTGCGTTATTTGTCATGGAAGGAATTTTATAATTTGATCCTATACACAACATCTCTTTTCCGAATGGCGAGTAATAGAATAACGAATTCAGAGTCATAGATTCGGGAGATGATTCTGTAGTTGCCAATCCTGTACCTCCAGTAGCCCGATAGGTTCTCAGTCAAAGGTTTACCAAAAACACGTGGATCATCGCATCCTTTGAGTTTCTTAAGGTATTTCAGAATCTTGGTCTTTACGGAGTTGTCTAAAGCCGAGAGTTCTTTCTCTGCTTGCGTCTCAAACTGTATCTGCCAACCCATTTGCCTCTATGACCTCATCAAGTGTGTGCGTTTTGCTACGACCAGCTCTGAGATCTTCTTCGCGTTTCTGGGCCAAGTATACCAATTCCAAGTCACTTACCTTTTCCAGGAGGGCTTCCTGAATGTAGTAGGTTTTCGTTCTTCCGGTTTGTTTCGCCAAATTATCAAGACGATCTACCAATTCTTTCGGTAATCGTACGGAAATAGATTCACTCATATCATATTCTCCTGCAATTAGTGTACTACATGTAATACGTGTAGTACAAGTATGATTTAGGAACATCGCAAGAGATAGGATTTTTTACTCCCCGATGATTTTAATCAGCACCCGCTTGTCCCGCTTGCCGTCGAACTCGAAGTAAAAGATCTGTTCCCATGTACCGAAATCCAAGTCTCCATCGGTAATCGCCACTACGGTCTCACGACCCATGATGGTTCGCTTCAGGTGTGCATCGGCATTGTCTTCAAAACCATTGTGTTGGTATTGAGAGTAGGGTTTCTCTGGAGCGAGTTTTTCCAACCACTTTTCATAGTCATTGTGTAAACCGCGCTCATCGTCGTTGATGAACACACTGGCGGTGATGTTCATGGCATTCACTAATACGATCCCCTCGGTTATACCACTTTCCACAATTGCATTACGAACTTCCTGGGTGATATTTTTCAGTCCTCTTCGTGTGGGAAGATTAACATGCAGAACTTTTCTATAGGATTTCATATTTTTTCCTCCTCCATGTTCATTATACAAATACTGGTCTTTGTTTAGTGATTTTTCTCACTATGAAAATGAGAATTGCCGAAATAAACAGCATGGAACTGCTGAGCATAAGTGAGAAACTTAAAGAGGTGAAGGAGGCAATCTTTGTTACAAGCCAAGGGAAAATCATACGTCCTATAGCACCTCCGAAAAGATAAGAGAGTGATATGAATGCCGTGTTTTTCGGAAACCACGTTGTAGTAACCACAATATACATAGGAATAGTCGCTCCAGCAAAAAATCCACAGAGGGCTGTATACAGTAAGACGAGCATTATTGAATCGGTACTCGTTAGTGCAACAAGCGAAATCCCAGCAAAAAGCATGCCCCCAATGGAAAGTAAAAATGGTTTACCGCCTCTTTGCATAATCGGGCCAATAAGTAATCGGGCAAGAGCAATTCCAACCCAGAACACCGTGAGAGACGTTCCCACAATCGCTGGCGATTGGCCGAGTTCCATTTCTACATACACTGGAATCCATGCAGAGCAGACCACCTGATTTCCCATATAAAACAATATAACTAATGTATAGAGCACAAATGCTGTATCTTTCACGAGTGGCAGCACTGGACCAGCTTGTACCTCAGGTATCTTCACCGAATCTCCCGATGAAATCTCCGCGTCTTTAGTTCTTTTTGCCCATTCCTGGTATAACCCGAGAATAAGAATAGCAGCTAGAGAAATCCCAACAACTCCATATGCCCAAGGCCATGACACGCCTTTAAATGGAAGTATCAGATACCCAGTAGCTATAGCTCCAGCACTGTAACAGAAGTGGAGCAAAGGAATATACAGAGCTCGTTTTTCGTAGTATTTGCTTGCCAGGGTAGCATTCGAGCCGCTGTCGGTAAGAAAATTGCCAATGCCTAGAACAAAATAAAACAAAAATAATGTAATGCCCGTGGAGAAGAATGCAATTGCCATGAGGGCAATTATCACAAAAAGATAGCCTATTCGCATTACTGAAGTCTGTTTAAGTTTTTTCATGACTAGGAGTGTTGCCCCAATGGAAACTAGAGATCCCAATTGTTGAAAACTAAGGATAAACCCAGAATTTGAGAGACTGAGTCCGGTTGTCTCCATGATGTTAGTCGCAAGCGGACCTAATAGATTGAATGCAACGGCATATAAGAAAAATCCTACGAACAGAAGTGATGGGTGCATGGATTTCCTTCCTTCAATGTATGGTGAGAAATTACATTACATTACCATACATATCCCTGAGCTTCAATTGAACGGAATGTATACTGTTGATCTGTAAAACTATGGTATACTACCACTTGATGAAGCGTGTGGTCTGGAATATCTCAAAAAGATTTCTCGTGATAGTTCCCTTTGTTGCCATGTTTCTTTACATGTACGGACAACTTATCACAGGAGAGCAAACCAATGCTCGAGAGAATATCGTTTCCGAACACACGGGACATCTTGTACTCATGGACTACCTCATAGAAAACGCCTTTGATGAGTATTACAGTACCTTATACCTGGTAAAAAACTCGAACGAAGTAACGCAATATTTTATCAATCCTTCACCGCAGACACACAGAGAAGTGGAATTGTTTTTTGAACGAATCGCAGAAAATCGTCCGTATGTACAGAATCTTAATATGCTTTCGTCAACAGGGGAGCTCCTTGTATCCTTGCATACTTTACAAACAAGTTCCGATTCTACATCGGCGCAAAGCAACAGTCTCATAACTTCCATGAAAAATATGAATGCACAGGATCTCTATTTCTCCCCCTTACATGACACTCATAACATTATAACTGGAATTCCGGTAATAGATAATCAGGGTGAATTTATAGCAGCCTTTACCATGGAAGTGGATAGAAGACACGTTCTCACTCTCGTAAATCAATTTTTTGTAAATCATTCGAATGAAGTAACTTTTTTTCTTTTAGATTCAACAGGACAAGTATTACTTACATTCGAATCGGGGGTTGAATTCTCAAATCTAACTTCTCCAGTTATTCAAAATGATTTAGCACTTGTTTCAGCACGAGCTTTAGAAGAATCTCAAGGTACTTTTACCCACGATGGCATGAATTATCACTATCTTGCATTTAATCCATTCGAGGAATATTCACCTTTTTATGCCATGAATCGGAATTTTCTCTTGGGTATAGTTGTTTTTTCTGATGCAGATATTGTGGGTGCTACCGATTCATTTTTATTGAGGAATGAAGAACTTCGCTGGATACTTGCTTTTGTCATACTTCTCCTTGGAGGATCATTTAATTTACTTGCATATTTCAGACGAAACGACAAGGAACTTCTCACTGTAAGTAATCTGGTTTCTGACCAATCACACGACGGGGTAGTAATTACGAATCCTGGAGGACAGGTCACATACTGTAATAAAACATTTGAACTGTTAACCGGATTTTCAAATCAGCAAGTCAAGTTAGAATCGTTCGAAGCATTTCATCTGGATGGCAGTTCTTTCAAAACGGAAGAAATCTTTTTACAAAGACAAAATCACAATCAATCAAACGACTTATGGAGAGGTTTTGTCTGGCTGAAAGGGAAATTTCACTATGCACTTACTCATCTTCTTATTAACAACATAGTTGATAATCGAGGGCATGAAGTTCACACCGTAAGACTCTTTTCCAATCCTCGGAACCTTACCCGAGAATTTTCCTATAGTCTTCTCGACACACAACAACCCGATTATGGTCCGCATGAGGTATTCCCGTTGACACTGGTAGAACAGAAGCGTTCCACCGGTACCGATTTCCTGCTGGTGTATCTCCAACTTGCAAATCTGGATATTGTTGAAGCACAATACTCCCTGGATGAGCATTATTTACTTGGTGCAAGGATTCGAGAAACCATTGCGAACTTTCTTGGAGAAGGACAATTACTCATCCAATACTCTCCGAATACATACATCCTGACAATTCCTATACAGGAGGATTCCCCCAGTATCATATTGAGTCTATTGCAGAAAAACCTCAAAAAACCCATTCGAGCGACGCAGAAAGATGTTCTGCATATTCGATGCGGAGTATCGTTACCTTCAAGCATGAATGACACAGCAGAGCTTATGATATGGCAGTCTAGAATGGCTTTAGCGGCACAGGAGCATTTTGACGAAGATGGAATTCTTCAGTATGATGCTCACGTAAATACACAGTTGGCACGATATTATTCCATACTTCAATCGTTTCCAATAGCTCTTGAAGAGGGACAAATTAACATAAACTACCAACCCGTTGTAGATTGTGAAACAAAAAAAATACGAGGAGCAGAGGCTCTCGTTCGCTGGAAACACCCTGCATTAGGGATGATTTCTCCTAACGAATTTATTCCAATCATTGAACAAAATAATCTGGAGCGTTTATTAGGTCGGTATGTAGTAGAGCAGACAGCACTCTTTATGAAGAAAATTGTAGATCGTTTTACGGATGGAGATTTTTCGATTTCCATAAATCTCTGTCCGACAGAACTTCAAGATACCGATCTTGTTGAGCATATGGTTCGTACTCTAGATGCATATCAGATCCCACATCATATCCTTACCATAGAGCTTACTGAGCGTACTCTCCTCACCGATATGGATGCTGCAAATAGGGTGTTGAAGTTGTTACATGACAATAACATTCGCGTGGCAATCGATGATTTCGGCACAGGTTTTTCATCACTCAGCTATCTTCATGAGCTTGACGTAGACCTGCTTAAGATAGATAGATCTTTCATAAAACAATACCCCCAGGAAGATGATGGAGTTATCCTCAAAGCTATGGTGGGGATGGCCAAAGAATTAGATATTCCTGTTCTGGTAGAAGGTATTGAGACTGACGAGCAACTTAACTTTATTGAATCACTCGCTGTAGAATCGTATCAGGGATTTCTTTTTTCTGGTGCTGTCTCACCTCAAGAATTCGTACTTATGCTTCATGTGAATTAATACACCCATGAAGCTCCAATTGAGAGAGCTGTTGAGGGTGCCGGTGAAGTTGTTACCCATGAAAACGTGTCTTGCTCCTCACCAAAATAGCTGTTGAGAAATCCGTTTAGGCTAAATCCTTGCATAACATTCCAGGTCCCTCCAACAATAATTGTAGTACTTACATCTATTGGAGAAATTATTGAACGCAACAGGAAATTCATAGAATCGTTTGGGGCGTAACTCAGTTCAGGGTACAGATACAATCCATAGGCTCCAGTAGCACTAGCACTTGCTGAAGGTGCCCATTTCCCGAACGGTCTTACCAATGCTTCAAGACGGAGAGAGAGCGTTCCCTGCCATCCTACCGAAAGAATATGAAGAAGACCGGCACTGAGAACCCAAGAGTCCTCTAATTCATCAGAAATCTGTTCTACCGGATAGGCAATATTTACCGAAGTTGCAGCATACCAATCGGGTCCAATATTTCCTTGAAGTGCAATATATGGAGATAAAACTTTTCCCGAAGCATGCAGCAAACTGGTATCGGCATGATAAGCCCCTCCAGCTTCTATCTTGAGCAAGCCTACGGTGGTATATACACGACCACCAATCTGAGTTTCTTCAATTGACCCCGACACTGGAGGTATGATAACAGCCTCAATGAACGAGAATGGACCTAAAGGGACTTGAACCGATGTGAGCCATTCAGTTGAAGTTCGCAGTTCATCTCCTGTGAGTATAATGCCAACATCGGTGCTGCCAAACAGGAGATCTGCAGCATTGAAGAGCGAGCCATCTCCCCAACTCACACGGGTCTTACCTGCCGTGAGCCTGAACTGTGGAAATCGAGCACGAAGGTATGCTCGATCCAGAGAGAGCGTATACATACCACCATTATAGAGAACTGAGGCTGCCACATCTCCACGAACGTTTCCTTCATTTGGGCTTTTTATGGAAATGAGTGAGTTGCCTCCCATACCATATGTAGTGGTAATGGAGTCACCACCATCATATAAAGCGAATACATGGTTCATTTGAAGCTCTACCACTGGTGCACTGGCCCCGAAGGCCGTCACCATTCCTAGAGTAAGTAGAACAAAGGTAGTAATCAGATTCTTTCTGCTATTCATATACACATTACCATGTCAAGTTCTGTAGGGTGAAAATTGTCGAGTCCAGGGGTATGCCGATCTCAAGGTGTGAAATGCGCATCTCAGTTGCCGAATCACGTTTCATCTTGTCGGATATTTTTGTCACCTTTGGCAGGGTCCTACTATCAACTTTCATTGTTTCGAGTACCTCCATTTCCTTCAGTAGACGCCCCGATTTAGTTGAGAATTCTGCCTTCCACACCATGAAAGTATCAGAATCTACCCAGAGCTTCTGTGTAGGATATGCTACGGTTCTGGTTTTTGCCTGTAATTCGAGCACATAACAGTCACGTCCATATACGGACTCATTTTCGTGTAGTATTGCAGTATAATCCGAAAGAGTGTCTTTTTCACCTGTCATATCCTCGTAGGAAATATCACTTCCGAGCATGGATTGCCGCAAAGCAGCTCCTTGGAGACGAATAAGTTCCTCTGCATCTGGATAGAAGAGATATAACTCACCAGCGGTTCTGAGAACCTTTTGTCCTCTTTCTGCAACACTGGTGAATTCAATGAGCGAATCGAATGCTCCCTGAGACCACGCATTGAATGTACTGCGTTTTACACCAAAACGGTCGGTAGTAATTATTTCTCCCTCAGAATAGGAGGTGGCAAAAGTCTCGAGAGCGTCCATCTCCCGCACGATATTTTCCGCAGTCATTGCACTGAGTGTTCCGATTCCCAGCAGGGAAATACATAACACACTTATAAATAGTACGGTTATTGATCGAAATTTAAACATAACGTAAAGCCTCCACAGGTTCAATTTTTGAAGCACGTCGGGAAGGAATCAATGTAGTCAACGCTGAAACCACCACAGAATAGAAATACACGATTATTGCTGTCCATATGTTAAATTTTGGATACAGTATACTGGAGATTTCCATATCAATCCCACTCATGGCATCTGTGAAATTCAAGCCCACTTGTTCAAGGTATAACGTTACACCAACACCTATGAGAACTCCGACAGCAGCCCCAATAGCACTAATTATTGCTCCTTCTAGAAAGAATAACTGAGTAAGTTCATGCCCATACATACCTAAAGCACGTAACGTCCCAATTTCTCGCATTCGTTCATAGATTACCATCATTGTAGTGTTGATTATTACCGTGCTGCCAAGTACTAGGAAGAAAATTCCGACGATATAGTAGATAAACTGTGCTATCTCAATGAAACTGTACATCATACTAATATCGTTATACGCTTGTACATCCAGAGCGGAACCTGTTGCTTTTTCCAGACGTTCCCGGATTACTGTGGCAGTATCTCGTTCATTACCCTCAACAGTAATTAACACCTCCTGAACATCACTTCCCATGCGGAGGAAATATTGAACTCTGTCTAAAGGAGCCCAGAAGAATTGAGCATTGAGAGCGGCAACAGGGAAGGCCGCTATACCAACAATTTCCAAGGTGATTGCGTTTGTCCCACGTGCTGCTGTGGTACTCATAATAGTAACCTTATCACCTATGCCAACGTGCAGGTCACCTGCAAGGACTGCACCAATTAACATCTCATTCGCCCCGGCACTGGGTATTCTTCCCTCTTTGATAATTGATTGTAAATCCTGGTACGAAGATTCACGTTCGAAATCTGCTCCAATACCTACCGCAGGATGATTACCTCCATTTATATAGAAGGCAGTGGGAAATGTTATCCGTGGTACGTAATCGGTAATACCGGCAGTTTGTGATAGCGTAGTATCTATCGTTTCCCAGTCAACGGTAAGGTGTATGGGGTTGTATCGCTCATATTCTTCGTAATCCTGATTACGAACACGGACTTCTCCCGTGTAGTATGTGGCAAGATTCTGTGCCATGTCGTCACGCATGCCATGCACCAGAGAGAAGAGAAAGAGTATACTCATTGAAGCGACTGCTATAGCAATTCCGGAGAGTATCGATCTGCGTTTATTTCTACTTATATTACGAAATGCTACATGTATGAGTTTCATTGTCATATTCAGCTCCTTTACTGGTGTCTCAGACACGCTGGAATATCCATCTTCAAGGCACGTCTGGTTGGAATCCACGCTACAAGCATAGCGAGAATAGTTCCAAAAAAGAATGCTATGAATAGTGACGAGGGACTCCACGCTCCACGCATAACACTTTGAATGCGATATCCCATATCCATGTCCCTCATGAGGAATCCCAGATCAATTCCGACTTCAACCAGGTAGAAGTTTGCAAGTATCCCTAGAAGGACTCCCACGAGTGAACCAATAAGTCCAATACCGCCTGCTTCCACCATGAAGGTGAGTTGAATTGTACGGTCGTTCATTCCAAGAGCTCTCATCATTCCGAGTTCTCGGATTCGTTCAAAAATTGCCATGAGCATGGTATTTGAAATTCCCACTGTTGCAATGAGGAACACCATAAAGAGAATCATGCTTGTTCCGCCACGTTTGGCTTCCGCGAGGGCTACATAGTCTTGAGCTAACTCATCCCAGCTGGCGACCTTGAGATCCTTACCCATGCTTTTTACAATCTGTTCTATCCGCTTGACTTCGGAGGGGATGTCAGATTGCTCGGGGAGGGCAATATTTATTTCGGTAACTGTTCCATCCATCGCTAAATAATCGTCAATAGTATCGAGGGGAACCATCAGGAGAGTCCTGTTGACGTTTGGATTTGGGCAGTTGACGATTCCGACAATCTGCATATCCATAGCCTCATAGAATCCGCCAACTCCGCGAGTAACGAGTGTTACCCAGTAGCCTAGTTTAGCACCAATGTCCTCAGCAAACCATGACCCTATTACCAGTTCGCTTGTTCCTGGTTCTGGGAAACGTCCTTCCATTAAGGTTTCTTCAAATCGAAACACAGAATTATCCAATTGTGGATCAATAGCAGTAACCTGAACTGCCAGATTTCCATCTTCTCCAAAATCATCGCTATACAGAATCATGTCGGCTGCAAAGGTTGTCCTTGGAGCTGCTGAGATTCCTTCTTCTTGGAGGGCTGAAACAATATCATATGGGTTCTCAATAGCAATATCGACTGGCTTTAGAAGACGTTCTTCCCAATATTCTGTATGCATGATCCTCACCGAAGATGTTTCATACCAACGAAGATTACGCATGGATTCCGACTCAACCCCTATTAAAACAGAATCAACTATAATGAACATCATCAGGCCAATTGCGATAGCGAAGGCCGTAATGAGAGTTCTCCGCTTGTAGCGAGTCAGATTCTTAAAGGCTAGAGATATGATAAATTTCATCATTACCTCCTTTCATCGCTTGTTATTTGCCCATCGTGGAGAGATACTAACCGCTTTGCGTAATCCATTACCATCACATCGTGTGTGGAGAAGATGAATGTAGTATGATATTTCTCATTCATTTGTTTCATGAGTTTAAGGATATCTTCGCCTGTAGCTGAGTCAAGATTTGCCGTCGGTTCATCGGCAAGTACAATTTTTGGGTTCTTGATAAGTGCGCGTGCAATGGCAATACGTTGTTGTTGACCGCCTGAGAGTCGGTCTGGGCGACGATGTTCCATACCCTCTAGTCCAACCTCTTTTAGAATTCGCATAGTTCGTTCTTTAATCTCCGGTTCAGGGATGTTAAGGATAGAAAGAACAAAAGAAACGTTCTCAAAAGCAGTGAGTACTGGAATAAGATTATATGTCTGAAATACAAATCCCAAATTCATTCTCCGAAATTCTGTTTTGGCCTTTTTATCCATACTTGAAATGGGATTACCATCTATGATAATTTCCCCTCCATCAAGCGAATCAATACAGCCGATAAGATTGAGGAGCGTGGTCTTTCCCGATCCCGAAGGTCCTGCAATGGAGACAAATTCTCCATCCATAATATCTAGAGATACACCTTTAAGTGCTTTTACTACGGTTTCTCCAGCTTGATAATTTCTAACGACTTGTTGTACTTGAATCATGTTGACTCTCCTCCTATTGGTGTCTCAGACACGATGGAATATCTTTATTAGTTGCTCGTTTTGTAGGGAACCATGCGACTACCACCGACAGCACGATTCCTGAAATGAATGTGATGAGAATTCCCTGTATATGCCACGACCCACGAAAAATACTCTGAATTCGATATGCCATATCCATGGTTCGCATAAGAAAGCCGAAGTTGATGCCTTCCATTACGAGATATATATTTATGAGTAATCCAGCAGCAGTACCAAAAATTGAACCAAGTACACCAATACCTGTCGCTTCTAGAAGGAAGAGGAGGTGGATTGAGCGATCACTCATTCCTAATGCTCTCATCATTCCTAATTCGCGGATCCTCTCACTTATGACCATAATCATAGTGTTGGAAATACCTACTGCAGCTATGAGAAATACCAGAAATAATATGATAGAAGACCCTTTTCTTTCCATGCTTATCATGGAAACATAATCACCAGCAATCTCGTCCCAGCTTTTAACTACAAGAGGTTGTTCCATCTCATGTATGAGTGACTGAATTAAAAGCTTCTGATGTTCAATTTGTGCTGTTTCGGGAAGTGCAATATCAATCTCTGTTGCAAGATTTGTCATTGCCAGATAATCGGAGATGGTATCGATAGGTACGAGTAGCAGTGAACGATTTATATTTGGATTGGGACAGTTCACAATCCCAACGATTTTCATATCAATTGCTTCGTAGAACCCCCCATTGCCTCGAGTCACTAATGTAATCCAATAGCCGACCTCGGCATTAATATCCTCTGCTAACCATGAACCGATTACCACTTCATTTGTACCCATTACAGGAAATCGTCCCTCTAGAATGTGATTGTCCAGGCGGAAAACTTGTGAATCTCTATTAACATCTACAGCGGTCACATGAACAGGCAAGTTCCCATCTTCAGGGAAATCTATACTTGAAAGAATCAGATCGGCCGAAAATTGTGTACGGACTGTAGCTGTATAACCGGAATTCTCTAAAGTCTCTAGGATTTCATGTGGGTTGATTATTGCTGAATCGAGCGGTTTAAGCATCCGGTCCTCCCAGAACTCAGGATGCATAATCTGGATAGAAGCCGTTTCGTACCACTTGAGATTTCGCACAGATTCTCTATCTATACCCACTAGGAGTGAGTCTATGATGAGAAACATCATGAGACCAACAGCTATAACAACAGAAGTGATTAGCGTTCTTCGTCGGTAGCGAAAGAGGTTTTTTATTGCAAGCAGCACTAAAAATTTCACTTATTTGTGTTCCTTTTTCTTTTCTGATTCTTGTTTACTAGAGGGAACAATTTCTGGACGCTCGTCCTGAAGTTTCTGGAGTGCGGCACTTCCCAGCACTGTGCCTAAATTCATGTTATCGAGAATCGATGCGGGCATAAGCATCATTGAGTTATTCTGTCTAATTCCTTCGTATACCATGTTCATAGCACGCAACTGGAGTGCTGTTGGATTATGTGCATACATTACTGCAGCTTCTTCGAATTGCTTTGCAATCTCAACTTCTGCGGCAGCAAGAATTATTCGCGATTGTTTCTCTCGTTGTGCCTGAGCCTGTTTACTGAGAGAATCCTCTAATTCCTTTGGAATGATAATATCGGTAATTTCAATGGATAGAATTGAAACGCCCCATGGGTTTGTCTTGGCATCAAGTGCTTGCTGGATCTCTTTTCCCAACTCCTCACGTTCACTGAGTAATGATGATAATTCATGTTTGCCGATTGCATCGCGAAGTGCTGTTTGTGCTGAAAGGATAACTGCTTCTATATAGTTTTCTACTTCTAGAACAGCATGTTTTGCATCCCAGATCATCCAAAAGGCGAGAGCATCAACATGTACTGGAACAGTGTCACGAGTAAGTGTTTTCTCTGCGCTGAAATCTGTTGCCCGAATACGGGTGTCGATGAACTCAGCAATTCTATCGACTAAGGGGAGAAGATAGTGCAATCCTGGTCCATAGACCCGTCTGAATCGCCCCATGCGTAATACAACTACTTTATCCCAGTGCAATACCAACTGTACTGATGCCGAGACGAAGAATCCGAGTGTGCCGGCAATTCCAAGGGGGTAGAGAGCAGGCGTCAGTCTCCCGAATATGAGAAGCCAGATAATTACAGAAAGTTGAATGATAGTGGCCCACATGGGAAAAAGTGCAATAAGAATCGCTCCAATGAGGATAGCTACAGCTAAAATCATTACAACCTGGAGGGGGAGGAACGGGAATAGGATGAGCTGTATCCAAATTCCCCCGGCAATAAAGAGCGATAAGATAAAGAATGAGATTGCTCCGTATGAAAAATCTTTTTTTAATGTAACATTTTGCAAGTTTTTAATTCGTTCGAATTTTTTTGT
Organism: uncultured Spirochaetaceae bacterium; assembly: GCA_964616275.1. Taxonomy (GTDB): domain Bacteria; phylum Spirochaetota; class Spirochaetia; order Sphaerochaetales; family Sphaerochaetaceae; genus CAYZJV01. The sequence goes on from CAZTUL010000020.1 coordinate 28,836, forward strand.
GAATAGATTCATGATAGGTCTCCTTTTTGTAAGGTATCGCTCCCAAGTTCTTGGATGTGTTCAAGAATCTCATGAAGAGTGAATCCATAGGATGCTGCTTTAGTTATGTACGAGCGAGTGATCTGAGTAAGAATCCTCTCTCGTTCAATGGCATCTATAGATATCTGTTTCTCGCTTATGAATGTACCAGAACCCTGCTGAGTGACAACTATGTCTCGAATCTCCATCTCATTGTAGGCTCTCGCTACGGTATTTGGATTTATGCTGAGGTCAACTGCAAGGCTGCGTACCGTGGGAAGTCGTTCTCCTTTGGTAAGCCGGCCATCTGCAATAGCCATTTCTACCTGTAGGATTATTTGTTTGTAGTAAGGAATCCCACTTTTGGGGTCAAGAGAGAATGTAATGGTTTTTGGTTCCACTTCCTTTGTCATAACAATATCCTTTCTTTGTTTAAATTGTATTAGTGTATTAGTACAATGTCAACATGCAATTTAGAAAAATTATATACTTCTTTTACTTCAGAGCTCCGTAGCATCCATAGTGAAACTTGACGCTCCTTCATTTGTTCTACATAGTACAAAGAGAGAAAAACGAGGAGATAAAAATGCGTTCCATACTCATAACAGTGCTTGTCATAACTGTGTGTTTGATTAATCTGGTTTCATGCACGGGAAGGTTAGATACTGAAGATCGTGCTGAAGGACTGGATGTAGCTACTATGATTACAGCACAATATAGAAAGATTTCTCCTCAGCTGGCTAAGGAGATGATGGATTCTGGAGAAGCACTCATTATTGTGGATGTCCGAACTCCGTTTGAATACGCTCAAGGACATATCCCTGGAGCAATTCTCATTCCTAACGAAACAATCTCGACCGATAAGAATCGTCCTGAAGATCTGCCTAAACTTGATGCAGTGATCCTCGTGTATTGCAGGAGTGGAAATAGAAGTTCCCAAGCAGCACGAAAACTAGTTTCTCTCGGATATGTGAATGTATATGATTTCGGTGGAATTCATGATTGGCCTTATGAAATAGTGCAGTAGTGTCGTATGGTGCTACTCTCAATAGAAGAAATTTCTAAAACACTGAAAGATGAACCTCTCTTTGAACACGTTACCTTTGGCATGGAGGAGGGAGAACGTATTGGAGTTGTAGGTCCAAATGGGTGTGGAAAGAGTACATTTCTTAAAATTCTTGCTGGTAGATTACCTGCAGATACAGGAACAATTGCAAATGCTCGTGAGCTGACAGTTTCCGTACTCGATCAACGGCCAGAATATACAGCAGGACAGAATGTTTCGGATTTTCTTCTTGCAAGCGATCATCCAACGGTAGTTTTATTGCGAGAATATCATACCTTAGTTCATGAACACCATCTTGATACCCATGCAAGTACTCAGAAACTGCACGAACTGTTAGAGACTATTGAACGATTACATGGTTGGGAAATTGAAACGCGGTATGCATCGTATCTCAGCGAGCTGCAGGGGCCTTCTCTCGACACTCCCATGAATCAACTCTCAGGAGGCATGCTTAAAAAGGTTGCATTGGCTCGTGTGCTCGCACCGAAGCCGAGTTTGATGCTGCTTGACGAACCCACTAACCATCTCGATATCCCTACGATTCAATGGTTAGAGAAGTTTCTTGTGCAGCAGCAGTGTTCGGTAATACTGGTGACCCATGATCGTTATGTGCTGGATCATGTATGTACCTCAATCATGGAATTTGATCGTGGAGCAATGTATGTGCACCCCGGTTCCTATAGTCAATTCTTACAGAGACGTTCCGACCGTTTGTCGAGTGAGCAAGCGGAACAGAATCGATTAAAAACTGTTCTACGAAGAGAACTGGAGTGGTTGTCACGTGGACCCAAAGCACGAACAGGGAAGGATTCGGGGCGCAAAGCACGAATAGAAGGGATGCAACAATCCCTTACAGCTAATGAAAATGAAGCTACAGCATTTTCTTCTCTGAATAGAAGAATGGGGAAAAAAGTTCTGGAGTTGGAACATATTACGAAGTCATATGATCATGTGGAAGTAATAACAGATTTTTCACACAGTTTTGCTCAAGGAGAACGAGTTGGCCTCATAGGTCCTAATGGTTCAGGTAAAACAACGCTTCTTGAGTTAATCTCAGGAAGAATTCTTGCCGATTCAGGTTTGTTGGATGTGGGGGTAAATACGGTTTTTGGGTATTACGACCAACTGGACGAACCTATGGATCCACAAAAAACTGTTCTGGAACATATAAGCGAAATTGCCGACGTTGTAACAATGAAGCCTGGAGAGAGTATCAGTGCAGCACGTTTCTTGGAGTTATTTGGGTTTCCTGTCTCTTTCCATCGTATAGATATTGCTAGGCTGAGTGGAGGAGAAAGACGGAGGTTACATCTTATAGGAGTATTGCTCAAATCTCCAAATTTTCTATTACTCGATGAACCCACCAATGATTTGGATATTGATACCATTCGTAGACTTGAGGACTATCTTCTTGATTTTTCTGGGTGTGCATTGGTCGTTTCTCATGATCGTGCATTCCTTGATCGAGTCGTGGATACGTTATTTGTATTTTCAGCTCATGGGGATATACAGGAATTTGCTGGAACATATTCTGATTATGAAAATTCTACGGAACAGGACATTGTCTCCGCCGCGAAACAGAAGAAACAACAAATTCAGAGTGGACCTGGTTCTCGATTGGTACAACGAGATAAGAGTAGTGGGCTTACATTTAAAGAACGTCGAGAACTAACAGTAATTTTAGAGGAGATTGATGGCATAGAAAAGGAGATTGAGATGCTGGAATCAAGCTTTTCTGACCCTGAGGCATCGCCTGATACACTGAGTGTCAGAACCCAATCGTACCATGAGAAAAGAGCTCTCCTTGATGAAAAGATTGAGCGTTGGGAGTTTCTTGCAGCGAAAGAAGAGGCGGCGAAATAAGGGTATTACTCAACAATGTATGAAGCTGCTGTATGAGCACTGTGCATTTCCCATACTGAGAAAAGAATAAGCCCTGCAACCACTGCAATATATCCAATCGTTCCCCAAAAATCCAATCGCTCATGCAGAATAATCATGCCGAGTAGTGATGCTGTGATTGGCTCTGAAAGACCATACAGAAACGCATGACTAGCTGGAATTCGACGAGCTCCGGTGGTAAATAACCAATATGGGATCGCCGATGATAGTATACCAAGAGCCAAGATCATGAGCATCACGTTTAATTCTGATGTCCATGCAGCTCTATCAATCCACGCGATAGGCAGCATTATCAATGAGGAAACACCCATAACTACCACCGAAGATTCCAGCGGTGATGCGATTTTTCCCATATCACGTAAAAGTGTTCCTACAAAAGTCCAGCATGCTCCAGCAATTAAGCCAAATATGCTTCCAATAAGCAAATTGTTTCCAGATACTATTGTGTCCCCTGATAGAGCCATAAGAGTGCATCCTATAATGATAATAGCAGAAGCAAAAAACCAAGATCTTTTCTGACGTTCCCTTTTTATGAGTTGTGCATAGAGACCGCTGAAAAGTGGTGGAGTACCGATAAAGATCATGGTAGCAATTGTAACACCTGCTCTTCTGATTCCCATGTACAGTGCAACCTGTGCAACTCCCAAAGCAAACGCTGCAGAGACAATATGCCGTTTTGGGAAATGAATTTTTTTCGATAACAGATGCCCGTGATTTCTAACGAAAAGGATGAGTACAATCCCTATTGCACCTACACCTAAGCGAAGTGCTCCAACGGTAAGAGGAGAGATAGTTTCGGGTAAATAGGATGCTATGGTTCCATACGTGCCCCAAGCTACCCCTGCTAGGAGTACTTGAACTGCTCCTATTATTGAGTTGTGCATACGCAAGAGGGTATATCTCGGATGTGGAAGTGTCAATAGAAACGAAAAAGGTGCGTTCGGTATTGCGTTTTCGGTTCATCTTGCAGTTTCCAGCATGGGACAAATCACTGGATTAGACTTACAATCACCTAATACTCACAATCCGAATCAGCACCTTTTTACCACGAAAATCGTAAAGATAATCGTACCGGTTTTGCTTTCATGGGAATCGAACCCCTTCGTAGTCACCAGACTCAGCCACTGTTCTTACTGAGAGAATAATGAAAATCGATGCGAAGGTCAATACCATTTTTAAACTTAGTTTAAATTAATAAACCTCATACCTAATATATTGAGGGTATCTTTGGAA
>CAZTUL010000021.1:0-21505 GCA_964616275.1 uncultured Spirochaetaceae bacterium
CTGAGGGAGGGTTCATTTCCCAACGAAGCGAGGGTAGCGATACCATTCATTCTCTTGCTTAGTCATTACTCAGTTGGTATAGTTCCCACACGAGGAGTTTCATGTATCATGAGAAAGAAAATGGTTTTGGCAATACCAATGGGAGATCCCGCTGGTGTAGGGCCAGAAATCGTGCTTAAATCATTGAACCACGGCATGCATGCGAAACAAGCTTCTGTAGTTGTGGTTGGTGATGAGTATATTTTTAGAAAAACCGCTCGGGATTGTGCATTAGGAAATCCTTTTAGTGCAGTCGTCTATTCAGATTCTGAATGTGAAGCGGCAATTACTGCTGAGCACGAAAACATTTTATACCATCGTACACTCATTGATTCAGCAAGGTTTTCCTATGGAGAGATACAAAGTATGTGTGGGAGAGCAGCATATGAAGCTATCGTAGATGCTGTTCGCCTTATTCAAAATCATATTGCCGATGCAATTGTTACTCCCCCAATACATAAAGAATCTCTTAGAATAGGTGGAATCAACTCAATCGGGCATACAGAAATTTTGGCTGATCTTACACAAAGTCTCATCCCCATAACGATGTTTGAAACTTTAGGTCTTAAAATCTTTTTTCTTACGAGGCATCTGAGTCTTAAGCAGGCATGTGATGCGATTACGGAAGACAGGGTGTATCATGCAATTAAAGAGTGTTACAAAATTACTCAACTTCATGGATTTGATACAACATTACCATTCGTTGTTGCAGCTTTGAACCCTCATGGAGGAGAGCATGGATTGTTTGGTGATGAGGAACAGTTAGCAATAATTCCTGCGATTGAACATGCTCGTGAAGCAGGAATGTTTGTTGAAGGACCAATTGGCGCCGATTCAGTATTTCATCTAACCAGGCAAGGTAACTATCGTGCAGTTCTTTCACTTTATCATGATCAAGGACACATCGCAGCAAAAACACTCGATTTTGAAAGAACAATCTCGGTTACCTGGGGATTACCATTTATCCGTACGAGTGTAGATCACGGAACAGCGTTTGATATTGCAGGAAAGGGGGTGGCTTCTGAGGTGAGTATGAGTGAAGCAATAAAAGTTGCATTGAAATATCTACTCGCAAGCAAAGGAACAGCATGATTGAAATCAATAATTTACAAAAAAGTTTTTTGCAACGAAGTGGTCGCAAGCAGGTAATTAAAAGAATTTCCTGTACAGCTTATGATGGTGAAGTCTATGGTCTTCTTGGTCCGAACGGAGCGGGAAAAACAACAACGTTACGGACGATTGCTACACTTCTTCGACCAGACAGCGGTTTTGTTCATGTCGATGGGCATGATGTAGTTACAGAGGGCCGGATAGTGAGAGATTCGATAGGTTTTCTTACAGGAGAGATGCGTTTAGCTGGGCATCTCTCCTGTAGAGAAATGCTGAAATTTTTTGGTAGATTAAATCATATGAAACCTTCAGAAATTGAAGAGCGTACGCGTACTCTCACGCATGATTTTGCCATGGAAGCATTTATTGACAGACCTATTGCTAAACTCTCAAGTGGGATGACTCAGAAGGTGGCACTTGCGGTAAGCATTGTTCATGCCCCACACAATATCATTTTTGATGAGCCAACTAGCAGTCTCGATGTACTTGCAGTAAAAGTAGTATCAGATTTTATACGTGCAGCTAAAAATTCAGGGAAGTGTGTTGTTCTCTCTACTCACGTCCTAGGCGAAGCACAAAGGCTCTGTGATAGGATTGGTATTATTCATGATGGCCAATTGTTATGTGAGGGGAAAGTCGATGAATTACTTTCCATGCACAACGTACCCGATCTGGAAACCCTCTTCTTTTCCTTAGTACCAACTGATCGAGGTTCGTTATGAGTGATGCAATAATTATTTTTCAGAAAGAAGTTAAGAACTTTTTCAAGGATCGAAGAACTCTTTTTTCTACATTCCTGTTACCGCTTTTCATTATTCCAATTCTTTTTATTGGTATGGGATCAGTGTTGCAGTTTCTTGAGGCAGATGCCCAATCAACCACTTATGCAATTGCAATAGAAGGTAACAATGACCAGCGTTTTCTGGATTGTATAGATGAACAGCTATCATATCGACTCACTTCCCGTGATGAAGCCGATATTATCATCACCTTTCCTCCAGGCTATGTCCAAGGAATACATGCTCAAGTAGTAATAACTTACGATTCAAGTAGCCAGAAGAATCAATACGCACACCAACAAGTAATAATCGCGATTCAAATTTACCAGGAACTCTTGGCAGAAAATTTGTTAGAACTACACGGACTTTCACTTGCTTCACTACTTACATTGACTACATCATCAGTTGATGTTGCCTCTGAAGTTGCACAATCGGGAGGAACTTTTCTCGCCATGCTAGTCCCCTATTTCCTTCTGATATTCTTATTCTCAGGTTCAATTAATGCAGGACTTGATACTACCTGTGGAGAAAAAGAGCGAGGAAGTCTGGCTATTCTTTTAGTTAATCAGGTGTCTCGTACCTCAATAGCATGGGGGAAAATTCTCTATGTTTCTGTTGTTGCTATCTGTTCAGCAGGGGCTACTTTTTTGGGTTTCGTACTATCTCTTCTCGTTCCTTCGGGTGCTGCGTTTATGTTTCCAGCTGAATTAAGTGGAGCGAGTCTTTCAGGAATTTCGTTGCTTATTATGGTTGCAGTATTAAGTACGGTTGCGTTGTTCACGGGTTCTGTTGTTGCCTTACTCGGAAGTTTGGCAAAGAGCGTGAAAGAGGGAGGAACCTATGTAATGCCTCTCTATATGATTGTTGTGCTCATTGGAGTCACCACGATGTATATGGATCCAACTTCTAACGGTGTTTTCTATTTTATTCCCATTGTAAATACGATTTTTGTTATGAAAGAAGTACTTATGGGAATGATTACTCCATGGCATGTTGTTGTTACAATCTGTGCGAATATTGCGATTGCTGGAGTCTGTGCCTATGGTGTAGCACAACTATTCAATTCTGAGAAGATTCTTCAGACGGTATAGGAGTCCAGCATGCTTCGGATATGTACTATTTCAAAACTCTTTTTTAAACTTCTTGTACTGTTCTGTTCGGTTGTCTGGATATCTAGCTGTACTACGACTGTCTCCATCGATTATTTAGTTCCAGCAGAACATGACATGGCAGATTATCGAACTATCGAATTGGTGCCTGTACCGTCATATAATATGCCTATTCATGAAACACCTCCAAGAAAAGTCGAAGATATGAGTAGAATTGCTCCTATGCTTGTGTATTCCGGGTATCAGATTTTTTCCGAAAGGTCTTTAGCTGTTTTTACAGATACTGTGCTTCGAGATAAGTTACTGCAGTTACATTATTTTACACTATTTCCGACAGGAGCGAATGAAGTTTCAGCAGGTATACAACCGGAAGCACGGCTTCAGGTGACTATAAGCACACTGGATATTGACGAGTATGTGTTTGCTCGATCGCAGCAACATTCAGATTCTGAACAGCAATTCTCTTTCCATTTACGTCAAAAGGTGAATATTACTCTTACCTACATGGTGCTGGACAATAAGGATGATTCTTTGTTGTACAGTGGTAATGTGACTAGGCGTTTTGATCAGATTTATGATGTTGATACGAATAAAGGACCAGTACTTTTTGCACCATCACTCACACCGGTATGTGAGGAACTTGTGAATGATGCAATTGAACATATTGCAGAAAAATTATCACCACATGTAGCACATGTACGAGTTTCTCTCCAAAAAGATGATTCCGGTTCCGGAGGAGCACTTTTTAAAACGGCACTCCAGTATGCGAAAGATGGAAATTATGAAATTGCATATCAACAATTTTTTCATCTGTGGGAGAAGCAAGGTCATGTTGCAGCAGGGTATAACGCTGCACTGCTCGCCGAGGCAATCGGCAATAAAACAAAAGCTCTAGAAATCATGAGACAAGTAAATAGAACAGGAGAATTTCATAAAGCTCAACGTCAGGTCGACCGCATGTCAACGTATCTGATACTACATATGGAAGCTGAGACTCAATTATAATTTTCTTTCCAGTAATTTGCAAAAAAGGAGTCCAAATATGCACAAAAAGGAAGAAATTCGTACCCCTCTGATAATTGTATATACCGGTAACGGAAAAGGAAAAACAACCGCGTCCATGGGATTAATCATGCGTACTCTCGGACATGGGAAATCTTGTGCCGTACTTCAATTCATTAAATCAGATGCTTGGGAAACAGGCGAGAAACTGTTTGCTCTATCACATGGGGTTCTATGGGAAAATTATGGGAAAGGTTTCCTTTGGGAGCACACAGATGAAGAGCCTTCTCGAAAAATCTGCCAGGATGGCTGGAAACGTGCAATGGAGTTGATCAGTTCTCAACAATTTGAACTCGTAGTTCTTGATGAATTCACCTATCCTTTACAAAGAGGGTATATAGATTGTGATTCAGTAGTGGCTTTCTTTTCCTCAATTCGAGAGCTTGGCAAAGCACCTCACATTGTAATAACTGGAAGAAACATACCTGAAAGCATAATTGCTGAGGCCGATATGATCCATGAAATTGTTGAAGTTAAGCATCCCTGGCGAAATAAAAGGCTCTCGGCTCAACAATGCATAGAATATTAATTTGTAATAATAACTGCCTAATAATTAGTTTTCATAGGTTTTACCTGTACCAATTCATCTAAACAGGGTATAATTTAAGAAGAGGTTTACATGGGATACGTCGAAAGCCATGCTCACTTATTGCCATTTGTTGATGACGGAGTTCGCACGAAGGAGGCATGTCTTCAGACTCTTGGAGCATATGCTGAGGCTGGATTTGACCGAGTGGTCACCACGCCACATTTGTATAATCCATTGGTCAGTACAAGAGTTAAAAATATTCGTACTATGTATGAGTGGGCAAAAGAAGAAGCTGAAACCCTTGGTATTGAACTCGTTTTAGGTAGCGAAACATATGTAGGAGGGGCAATTGATCCGCAGGTGTTGCCTTTTTTAAAAAAATTCGTCTTGGTTGAAGTGGATACGATAATCGAACCATTGTTTTTAATACATCATGCGTATGCTTTACAAAAACGAGGGTTCTCTGTCATATTAGCCCATATTGAACGCTATGAATGGTTTCAAGAAGAAACTCAGACTGTAAAAAAAATGCGTGAGATTGGGGTGTTGTTTCAATGTAATGTTGAAGGAGTTGAATCTGGTAAAGCCAATCGCTTTTTGGAAAAAAACCTAGTTGATATCATTGCAGGAGATAATCATGGTGATATTACACTCCCTGGGAGAATGGTTACCTTGTTAAAAGCACATCCGATGGTTCTTCATAGAATGGAGAATTTATTTAGTTCACAAGAGTAGTGGAAGAGGGGGAAATATATGCTGCTGGACATGACGATTTCAAATTTTCGTTCAGTACGAGACTCACAAACCATCTCGTTTGAAGCCGTAAAGGATAATCGGCTCGATGAGGAAAAAGTTGTAGAAGTGAGTGACAAATTAAAGGTAATTAAAACTTTGGCAATTATTGGGCCTAATGGTGCTGGGAAGAGTACCTTTGTTCGTGCATTGGAGGCACTTAAGGCCATTATTACAGCAGATTCTGAAATGGATAATCCTCTGCAGTTACTTGCAGGGACCTCATTTGCGTATTCTGATACCAAGGGAGGACCTGCCGATATATCCCTCGAGCTTGTTATGGGTACAGATGAAGATTCTGGTCAAGCTATAGTTGGGAAATATTCACTTATAGCAGATCGTGAAAAGATTTATGAGGAGTCCTATTATTTATACGTGGGTCGTTCGAGAAAACTCATGTTCGAACGTAAACTCATAGATGGTAATGCCCATGAATTGAACTATAAGTATCGATGGGGGAAAATGTTTCGTGGCGAGAAAAAACGAATTGTTGCAAAAGTTCCCCATAATCATACGTATCTTTCGGCTTCTGCGAGGAAAGGAAGCCTTACTCTTCTTCCACTGTATACCTGGTTCACCGATGAACTCATGTTATTGCCTTTCGGACTTTCACCAATAAGTGAAAAAATTATTGTTGATCAATTAAAAAACCATCCAAGCTGGAAAAAAGCTCTTATCGATTTTCTCTGGAGTATTGATATCACCGATATTCGGGATGTGAGATTCCAGGATGATCGACTCGTATTTGTACATACAAATGTAACACAGCACTATGCTTCCTATTTTTCTAATGAATCATTAAGCCTGAGAAGACTTACCTCGATTGCTGTGGCTTTATTTGAGAGTTTTTCAGCGAAACGCTGTTTAGTTGTTGATGATTTTGGTATGCTTCTGCACCCCTATGCGCTCGAACATGTGGTAAAAGTATTTGAAACAAACAATACTGCGTACGGGTCACAGATGATGGCTGTGGATTGCAATCCTTCATTGCTGAAAGATGGTGTGCTGAGAAGAGATGCTGTTTGGTTTGCTCAAAAAAGCTCTGATTCAGCAACAGTTTATTTTAGTCTAGCCGATTTTAAGTTTTCAAAAGCAAAACGCGAGCTGACTGGTCAGTATTATATGAATGGATCCTACGGAGCACTTCCTATTACAAGTGAATTTAAGTTTGTAGACAAAACAAACGAAAAAGGAGCAGTGAAATGAAGCGAAAAAAAATCAACGAGAAACCAAGAAAAACTATGCTTATCGTCACCGCTTCAGAGGCGGAATCGCTCTACTTCTCTCAGATGCGTAAAGACTGTCGTTACACAAATCTGACGGTTCAGTGGGCATCCGAAGCTAAAACACTCGAAGACCTTATACAAGCTGCCTATAAAGCAAGAATCAAAGAAAAGTATGATAGTGCTTGGTGTGTCTTTGGTTTTTCTGATTTGCATGTCCAAGTGGATCAAGTAAGAGAATCTGCCATTTTAGCACAAAAAAAACGTATTCAACTTGCATGGAATAATCCAGGTATTGCGTTGTGGTATTTATTACATCTACAAAATCCACGTATGCCGATTTCTGATATTACCCTAGTTGAAAGTACCTTACGCGGTGTGTTTCCCGGTTTTTCCTCCGATGCCGACTATTTGCTGCATGCAGGATCTTCGCTGCATTTACGTCTGTTTTCTGCGAAAGCACAAGCTGTGGTAAACGCGGGTAACTATAATGCCCTTGTGCAGCAGCGTACTGGAGGAATACCTCCCGTGCAGATGACAAAATTACTCAATGAGATTTCTGATATTTGTGGTACTGCAGATATGTCACATAACCAAAAACTAATAGGGTTAAAGAACGCTTGATATGTTGACCCATGGTTTCACGATACTTTTATATATGTTTGCATTCGCCACAGGATGTATGACCCTTGTACTTTCTGTGGTGTATCATCTTCGTGAAACATATGAGTGGACAAAATTTTTCATTATATTTCACGCATCGCTTCTGTTAGTCATGACGTTGCAGGTGCTGCTCGTATTTGTAACGGTTTTTCTCGGTGATACTGTTGCGTATGTAACAAGTATTATCATTCAAACTCTCCTAGCTGCTAATGTGAGTTTTCTTATTGTTTTTATTCCCTATTTCACTACGTGGATAATTGCACACCCATGGAGAAATCCCTATAAAACGGTATTTATATTACTTGCTTCATCATATTTGACATTATCGATTCTATTCACCATCTTTCAGACAATATGGGTTTTACAGACCTCAATGATGCTTATTTTTGTTGCTACGCTGTTCTTCTGTATTTCTGTAATTATTAAAAATCTTAAAACTATCACTCAGCCAGATGTACGAACAGTGAGTAAGTCAATTATTATACTATCATTCGTAATGATGCCTTTACTCATTATTACACTCATATTTCCCCAGTGGCGTTATTTGACCTATCCAATCTACTTCATGGCCTTTTCCATTATTATTCTGGTTTTTCTATTTATTTATTTTAAAAGAATGCCTCATCCTCCAAAACGTGAACTTACACGTGAGCAGGTGGAAAAATATCACATTACAGAGCGAGAGTTTTCGGTTATCACACTCATTAAAGATGGTCTCACGAATAAAGAAATTGCTGCAAAACTCGATATTTCTGTAAATACAGTAAATAACCATGTGGCAAATATCTTTTCAAAATCTCAAGTACGAAGCAGAATTGATTTATTAAATTTACTTGAACATGAATAGAGGATGATAAGATGGCAAAAGCGTACCAGGGAAGAGTGAGAACTTGTGCTCAACCGATTGAACTTGTGCATGAACCAGCCTCAAATCGTGCTGTAGTATGTCTTCACGGTTATATGGGATATCCAGGAGAACTTGCACTCCCGGCAGAAGTCTTGTTTCAGGCAGGATTCGATGTATTTGTCCCTCGGTACCCAGGTCATGGAACAAATCAGCATGACTTTATGAGAACAAGGCGGGAAGATTGGATACAAGAGGCAGAACGAATTCTTACTCGAACACAAGCACAGTATCAGTCAGTCTCACTCATCGGTCATTCTATGGGTGGTGCCATAGCTATTATTCTTGCTCATCAGTATTCCTTAAATAAGGTGGTTCTGTATGCTCCGGCATTGATAATTCATGGGTTATCACTACCGATGATTTCGCTTCTCAGTCTATTTTTCCGAAAAAAGAAGATTGCCTGGGAACCCGATTCACGATTCCGATTTTTTGATACACGAGATTCCGATGATGATGCATATCTGGGCTCTGAATACTGGAGTTGGCTCTTCCCTCGTCAGCTACGACAATTTGAACTTATTCGCCGGGAGGCAATTTCTCTATTACCTGAAACACAATCAGATATTTTAGTATTCACTGGAGGTCTCGATACTACTGTGGACAGTTCTGTTGGTACAATGGTTGTTGAACTTGGCAGCGGACAAAATAATTGGATTCACCTAGAAAAGGCCACACATCTGATACCATACGACATTGACGATACTACGCGAAATGAAGCTATGAATCATACAATACAGTGGCTCCTGACATAATTTGCATAGGTTGGGTTGTTGCTACTTTTCCATATTTATACTAAAACTGTATCAACCGGGTTCCACTATTCCGGTTAGGAGGAGATTTTCCCCATGAGTGTACGCGTACGTTACGCACCGTCTCCCACTGGCATGCAGCATATCGGTGGAATTCGGACTGCATTATTTAACTATTTCTTTGCTCGGTCAAACAATGGAACGTTTATACTGAGAATAGAGGATACTGATCAGGAGCGCTCTACACCAGAGGCGATGCAAGATTTATACGACACGCTTGAATGGCTTGGAGTTGAATGGGACGAAGGTCCACGTGTTGGGGGATCTGTAGGTCCATATATTCAGAGTGAACGGTTTTCACTCTATCAACAGTACGCTGAGCAACTTATCGAAGAGGGTAAAGCGTATCGATGTTATTGTACTGCTGAAAGACTCACACAACTTCGTGAGGAACAGGTTGCTAAAAAATCAAAGCAACAGGGTTATGATCGTCATTGTAGAAATCTTTCGTCACAAGAGAGAAAATTATTAGACGAGAAAGGAATCCCTTCCGTTGTTAGACTCAAAGTGCCTTTAGAGGGGAAAACAACATTTCATGACGTCCTCATGGGAGATATCTCACGAAAGAATAGTGATGTCAATCCAGACCCTGTTTTGCTGAAATCTGACGGATATCCCACATACCACCTCGCAAATGTAATTGATGACCACCTTATGGGAATTACCCATATTATGCGAGCTCAGGAGTGGATACCCTCTGGACCTTTGCATGTATTATTATACGAAGCTTTTGGATGGAACCCTCCCATATACTGTCATTTACCCATGGTTATGGGAAAAGATGGTCAGAAACTTTCAAAGAGGCATGGTTCTACGTCAGTACGAGATTTTAGAACAAAGGGATACCTTCCGGAAGCTCTTACTAATTATGTGAGTATGGTAGGTTGGTCCTATGATGGCGAACGAGAATTTTTTACAAAAGATGAGTTGTGTAAGCTTTTCAGCCTGGAGAAGATAACAAAAGCTCCCGGTGTTTTCGATTATAAGAAATTGGATTGGTATAACGGCATGTACATTAGGCAGAAAAGTGATGAAGAATTAACTGAATTATTACTGCCGTACCTCTTTGATGCCGGTTTTGTGGGAAATCCTCCATCCTCTCAAGAGATGACCTTGATGGCTAAACTTATTCCTTTAGTAAAGGAACGCCTTAAAGTGTTATCCGATGTTGTTGAGATGAGTCGGTTTCTTTTTACTGAGATTGAGGCTCCTAAGGCAGAAGATCTGCTGCCTAAAAAGCAGGATGCCGTTACCACGTTGTTAGTACTTGAACGTATCTTGCCAGAAATCTCAAGTATGGCAACTCTGGATGATGCTGTTGTTGAAGAACAACTTATGAAACTTGCCGATGAATTACATATCAAAGTTAATGGAGTTTTTATGCCCATTCGAGTTGCGGTTACCGGTAGTACTGTAAGTCCACCGTTATTTGACTCAATTCGTTTACTGGGATTAGATATTACTATTGCCCGAATAGAACGGGCTATTTCTATACTGAAGAATGAGGTTGAATAATGGCTGATACTACTGTGACTATGGACAAATTGGTCTCTCTGTGTAAGAGGCGGGGTTTTATTTTCCAATCGAGCGAGATTTATGGTGGACTAACCGGTGCCTGGGATTATGGTCCATTGGGTGTTCAATTAAAAAATAATATCCGCGATTTCTGGTGGAAAGAGATGACTCAGATGCATGATAACATTGTAGGCTTGGATGCCTCAATTCTTATGCATCCCAAAGTATGGGAAGCTAGTGGCCATGTTTCTAACTTCACTGATCCCATGGTCGACTGCAAACAATGTAAAAGTCGATTCAGAAGTGATCAGATAGATTTACAGGCCGCTTGTCCTACCTGTGGCACTACAGGTTCTTTCACTGAACCAAGAAACTTCAACCTGATGTTTTCTACGCATATCGGGGCAGTTCATGATGCCTCTTCAGTAATCTATCTTCGTCCTGAAACTGCACAGGGAATCTACGTTGATTTTAAAAACGTAGTACAGAGTAGTCGTGTAAAGATTCCATTTGGCATAGCACAGGTAGGTAAATCGTTCCGTAATGAGATTACAACCAAAAACTTCATTTTCCGATCCTGTGAGTTTGAGCAGATGGAGATGCAATACTTCTGCAAACCCGATACCGATGAAGAGTGGTTCGGTTTCTGGAGAGATCAACGCATGGCTTTCTATCATAAAATGGGTATTCGTGCAGATTATCTCAGATGGCATCGACATGGCGAAGATGAATTGGCTTTCTATGCTAAGGATGCGTATGATATTCAATATCTCTTCCCTATGGGTTGGCAGGAACTGGAAGGTGTTCATAATAGAACCGATTACGACCTCACACAGCATCAGAAATTCAGTGGTAAGGACCTCTCATATCTCGACCAGGAAACAAATGAACGGTATGTACCATACGTAGTAGAGACTTCTGCTGGTTTGACGAGGAATGTGCTCATGGCTCTTTCCGACGCCTACGAAGAGCAAGAACTTGAAGGTGGTGATACACGTACAGTTTTACATTTCCATCCAAGTATAGCACCGGTAACCGTCGCAGTTCTTCCACTTGTTAAGAAAGATGGTATTGGTGAACTTTCCATGAAGTTGGAACGTGAACTTCGTGAAGATTTTTCCACCTTCTATGACCAAAGTGGAGCGATTGGAAGACGTTACAGAAGAATGGATGAGATTGGTACACCTTATTGTATTACTGTGGATTATCAGACTTTAGATGACAATACAGTTACTTTACGATTTAGAGATTCTATGGAACAAGTCAGAGTGAGCATGGATGAAATCGTAGGAAGAATACGTCAGGAGACAAAGGCCTACACCAGGGTGTGAAGGGGAGATTGTTCATGAACAAAGCTTTACAGGTTTTACAAGATAGAGGGTTCATAAAACAATGTACCGACTTTGAGGGTTTAAGTGCTCTTATGGATCGCGAGGCTGTTACATTCTATGTTGGTGTGGATCCTACTGGAAGAAGTATTCATATTGGACACATGGTACCCTTTTTTGCTATGCACCATTTGCAGGAAGCAGGCCATAATCCGATTGCTCTCGTTGGTGGAGGTACCTCACTCATTGGGGATCCCTCAGGAAAGAGTGAAATGAGAAAAATGCTCACCGTTGAGCAAATCCAGGAAAATAGTGCTTCACTCAAACAACAACTGGGAACAGTAGTCGATTTTTCAACACAAGACATGAATGGGAAAGGGCATGCAAAAATGCTCAACAACTACGATTGGCTTGGCTCATTGAATTATATTGAGTTCCTTCGCGATATTGGTCGACATTTTTCAGTTAATCGGATGCTCACTTTTGAAAGTTATAGACAAAGATTAGAGCGAGGATTATCTTTTATTGAGTTTAATTACCAACTGCTCCAATCATTTGACTTTTTAACCTTATACAAGAATCATGGATGCAAACTCCAGATTGGCGGTGATGACCAATGGGGAAATATTGTTGCTGGAATTGACTTAATCAGAAAAGTTGAAGGTGGAGAATCTTATGGTCTTACATTCAATCTTATAACACGTGCAGACGGTCATAAGATGGGTAAGAGTGAAAAAGGTGCAGTATTTCTTGATCCTGAAATGTTTAGTCCGTATGATTTCTACCAGTATTGGAGAAATGTAAATGATGCAGATGTTATTAGATTCATGAAATTGTTTACCTTTCTTCCCCTTGAAGAAATCGAAGCATACGATAATCCGGCAGTAAATGTTAATGAAACAAAAGAGCGATTAGCCTTTGAGCAGACGAAGATTATTCATGGCGAAGAGGAAGCTGTGAAGGCCCGAGATGCCGCAAAATCGCTCTTTGGAGGTACTCTTGCTGCGGAGGCGCGTGAGGGTATGCCCTCTATTACTATTTCATTAGATGTAATGAAAAAGGGTATAGGTGCAATTGAATTATTTGCAATGACGGAATTATGTAAAACTAATTCAGATGCACGTCGTCTTATTACGCAAGGCGGAGCCTCTATTCATGAAAGAAAAATCGATGATGTTAAACAGATAATTGATTCATCTTGGATAGAATCGGGAGAGATGATTCTGAGAGCTGGGAAAAAGAGATACTTTAGGATTATTGTAGCTTCCTGATACAAGGCTTGCCAAAGGCCTACTTTGGCATAAAGGTAAGTAGTATGATGCAAAATAGAAGATTCGTTCTTATTGTCGCACTGATTTGTTTTCTCGTAATGATTCCTCTTGCAGCTAAAGGCGTGAAAGAAGCTGTGGCTGAGGCAGAATCACAGCAACTGACTGTAGAAATGGCCGTTATGCAGGGACCCTCAGGTTTTGGTTCTGTAGGTCTTCAGGAGAATGATGGGAAAATCAACGAAAATACAACCATTAAGATTCAGGTCTACCCGTCACCTAATGAAGTCATTGCAAGGTTAGCAAATGGTGAGCTCGATATTGCAGCTCTTCCTACTAATGTGGCGGCTAATCTTTATGCAAAAGGGGTTCCTGTTAAGGTAGCTGCAATCACCGGTGAAGGTATGCTGATGTTTCTGACTACAGATAGTTCCATATCCGATTTATCAGATCTTGAACAAAGAAAAATCAATATTCCAGGTGCTGGTGGTACTCCTGATCAGATGACAAGGATTCTTGTATCTGCGTTAGGATTTGATCCAGAAGTTGATGTTGAGTTGGATTATAGTATCGCCTCTCCAGCCCAACTTGCTCAAATGTTAATTGCTCAGAAGATTGAATTAGCTGTATTACCAGAACCTTTCGTATCTATGGCTACACAAGCAAATGCTTCAGTTTTTCCACTGCTTGATATGCAAGCTTTGTGGTCTGCATTAACCGGAACTGGCAATTACCCTATGACTGTAGTCGTTGTTTCAGATAAATTTGTCGCAAAATATGGAAATCGCTTGCCGGTAATTATGGATGCAATACGGGATTCAGTTCTTTGGGTTAATGAAAATCCGGTTGAAGCAGGTGTAAAGATTGAAGAGGCAGGAATTATGAAAGCCGCAATGGCGACTCCAGCTATTCCACGATGCAATTTGGTATTTAAGACAGCAACAGAAGGTTATGAAGCTATGGATACATATCTAAAAATCTTATATGGCTTTGATTATTCTTCAATCGGGGGTTCGGTTCCCGATGAATCGTTCTACTTGGCTTACTAAAAGTATTACAGTACTATCAGTCCTCATTCTGCTGGGTCTCTGGCAATTGGGGGCGTACTTACTCGATTCAGGAGTACTGCTGCCAACACCTGGGGTTACTGGATCCGCGTTAATGGTACTGCTTCAACAAAAACCTTTCTCGTTGAATGTTCTAGCAACAGTAATAAGAGCTTTACAGAGTTTTATCATTATTTTCCTTGTTGGAGGACTCTTTGGGGTGATGGCAGGGTACTCTAAGAAGGTACATGCATTTCTCATTCCCGTATTAGTTATATGCAAGGCTACTCCCGTAATGTCTGTAATCCTTCTTGCCTTTATCTGGTTTTCCAGTGGAACAGTGCCACTTTTTTCAGCATTTCTCATGGGCTTTCCCGTTATGTTTGTACAAGTTGAGCAAGGTGTAAAGCAGTTATCGCCTCGATTACATGAAATGACAGTTATGTACGGATTCTCTCCGTTGCGCCGTCTTATTCATTTTGTAATCCCATCACTCACTCCTTCAATAATTACCGGAGCAAAAGCATCGCTGTCTATGGTCTGGAAAGTGGTGATAGCTGCTGAAGTTCTTACTGTACCTCGATATGGTGTTGGTTCTCGTATGCAATTAGCACAAGTACATCTCGAAACCGCCGAAGTATTGGCCTGGACAATGATAGCTGTGTTACTTACTGCGATTGGAGATTTACTTTTTATTGCGATGTTGAATCTTCCTAAAAAGTTGATGCATGCAAGACAGACGCAAAGTATGGAGAATCTTCAATGAATATCAGGGAGATAAGTAAAGCTTATGTGGTCGGCAGTGCACAGCTGCCAGTACTATCCGACTTTTCTCTTGAGATAGACCCCGGTACTATTACTGCATTAGTTGGTCCCTCAGGATGCGGAAAAACAACGCTGCTACGATTAATAGGAGCATTAGAACAACCCGATAGCGGTACTATAGAAAAATCGCGCGACGAAGTAGGGCCTCTAAGTTATCTTTTTCAGGAGCCTCGACTCCTTCCTTGGCATTCTGTTCTTGCTAATGTTGAACTCGTGTTACGGCCTTGGTATCAGGACAGGGAAGAACGTATCGAACGATCGATGAGATTTTTGAGAATGGTCGGTTTGGAAGATTACGCAAGATTTAAACCAGACCAACTCTCGGGCGGGATGCGTCAACGCGTAGCTATCGCTAGAGCCTTTGCATATCCTGGACATATTATGCTTCTTGATGAACCATTTCAGAGTCTTGATACTCATTTACGATGGTCTCTTGTTGAGGCTTTTCTCACACTCTGGGAAGCCGACAAAAGAACCACCGTGTATGTAACTCATGATATTTCAGAGGCTCTTCTTATGGCAGACACTGTCATTCGCCTTACCTCAAGGCCAATGCAGATCTCGAGAAGTTACCGCATCAATACAGCAAGAAATAATCGTTCATTAGCCGATCCGGAATTCATCGATTTACAGCGGTCATTCTATACATAACCTTGATCTATCATCGCTTGAGCTACCTGTAAAAAGCCTGCAATATTTGCACCATCAACAAAATTCCCAGGGCTTCCGTAGTAATTTGCCGTGTCTCGTATTGTGGCATAGATATCTTTCATGATTCGTTGTAGTTGTTGATCTACTTTTTCTGGAGTCCAACGAATCCTTGAGCTATTTTGAGCCATTTCCAACCCACTAACAGCAACACCCCCAGCATTGGCAGCTTTTGCAGGAGCAAAAAGTACACCATGCTGTTGGAACATTTCTATTGCATCAAGAGCTGTAGGCATATTTGCACCTTCTGCAACTAATGTTACTCCACCATTAATCAATCGTTGAGCATCAATTAGTGTTATTTCATTCTGTGTTGCACAAGGAAACGCACAATCAGCAGGAAATGACCACACCGTATTCCCGCCATCCTGATATGAATAGGGAAAATATTCTGATTCCGGAAAAGCTTCTGCATAAGCTGCAATTCTGCCTCGAGTGACGTTCTTTAAGGTTTTTACGTAGGATAATTTTTTATCATCTATTCCTGTCGGATCATAGATACAACCACTTGAATCACTTAATGTTATTACTTTGGCTCCAAGCTCGTTAAGTTTTTCAACCGTGTATTGTGCGACGTTTCCACTACCAGATACAAGACAGGTTTTACCCTCTAATGAATCATGTGAATCTCGCAGCATGGCAGCAGCTAGATAGACAAGGCCATATCCTGTGGCTTCAGGGCGTAGATGAGAACCTCCCCATTGTGGTCCTTTTCCTGTGAGAACCCCGGTAAATTCATTTTTCAGTCTTTTATATTGCCCGAACATGAAACCGATTTCACGTCCCCCAACACCTATGTCCCCTGCAGGTACATCGGTATCTGCACCGATATGGCGATATAGTTCAGTCATAAAACTCTGACAAAAACGCATGACTTCAGCATCACTTTTCCCTTTTGGGTCAAAGTTAGAACCGCCTTTACCACCCCCCAGTTGTAGACCAGTGAGACTATTCTTGAAAGTTTGTTCAAATGCCAAAAATTTGATGATGCTGAGATTAACTGAAGGATGAAATCGCAACCCACCTTTATAAGGTCCAAGTGCGCTGTTCATCTGTACCCTGAATCCGCGATTAATACAAAGTTCTCCTGTATCGTCTGTCCATGGAATTCTAAATATGACCGCTCTTTCAGGTTCTACTAATCGGTCAAGGACCTTATGGTATACAACATGAGGAAGGTCATCTATGATTTTATCTACCGAGATGAGAAATTCCTTTACGGCTTGTTGGAACTCTGCTTGATTCGGGTCATCGACACAGATTTTTGAAAATATCGATGCAGTCAGGTCTCTCATGTGGTTCTCCTTTAATAACTTTTAGTCGAACGTAGGTTCGATTTGCACTATAGAGAGTGTTGAAATTTTGGTAAATAGGGGTAACAAGAATGGTTTTTTCAGTAACTCAGTTCATGTTTTGTTGCTCCGCAATCAAATACATGACATTTAGGAATACCTAAAATTACCATATACAAAATTGCGTATTAAATAAATTGCATAAATATACAAAAAAATTACAAAATTTATATGAAATTGAGTTTCATAAGGAGAAATATCCAACTGAACATGGTTACTATTGAAAAAACGGTTGTAAACACAACGAGTTGTCCAGCTAAATCACCGTCTCCTTCCATCTGTAATGCCATGGTATAAGACGATACAGCTGCTGGAGAACTGAACATTGCCATGAGTATCACCAACTCAGCATCTCTGAAACCGAGAAGAATCGCTACGGTTAATCCGACTATCGGTACGACAAGTAAGCGGGTCACTGTTGTTGCGATTAATTGACTCTTATTAGTTTTTACTGATGAGAAAGTGACTGAGCCTCCAAGCACAATAAGGGCAAGTGGGGTAGCTATGGTTGCTAATTCAGCAAAAAAGTTTTCAAACACTTGTGGAAGTTTTATTCCGGTAAACACTAACAGTAATGCACAGAGCGCACCAATTATTATTGGATTAATAATTACTCTCTTGAAAATTTGTACAAAATTCGGCCGGACGCCTCGGAAATATTCCAGTGTGATGACTGAGAGTGCATTGATAAAAGGAACTACAATCCCGACAAGTATTGATGCGATGCCGGCACTCTCAGCTCCATAAAGCGTGGTTGCAACAGGTAAACCAAAAATAATAAAATTACTTCGACAAATTGCCTGGATGATAACGCCTCGTTTACTATTTATTGGTTCAATTCTAGGAACTATGAGCATGGTAAGTACAAAGAGAACGGATAAAGCACTGAGAGCAAAAACAATGAGTTTTACCGATACGGCTGTTTCTAAGTCAGCTCTATAAATATTCATAAAAAGAAGAACAGGAAGGAAGATGCGAAATGTTACATTATTCATCTGCTTGAATGTGGTATCGTGTAAAATACCAAGCTGACGAATAGAAAATCCGAGTGCAAGTTTGAGAAATATGGGAAATACAACTAAGAATGAAGTAATCAAGTAGTGCATAGTATGTTCCTATAAATCAGTTAGCATGTGGAGCTGCTGTCTTTTGCTGGATAGCTCTCCAATGTGATTGGAATGATTGTTTTACTTCCTCAATATCTATGGTAAGTAATTTTCGCTTTTCCATGAGTAATTCTCCTGCACAGAAAACACTATCGACATCTGAAGATTTAGCTGAGAAGACAAGTGCACTGAATAGATTATTTACAGGAGTGAGGTGGATACTGTCGGATTTAAGGAGCATTAAATCAGCATCCTTCCCAATTTCCAGTGATCCACACTCGTTATCTCTCCCTAATGCCTTCGCTCCTCCGAGGGTAGCCATCTCAAGAAAAGTATACGGTTTAATGGTTGCCGCAGCTTTCGATTCAACGGCAGATATCATTGCAGCAAGACGAATTTCTTGAAACATATCTAACGTATTGTTGGAAGAAGCTCCATCGGTTCCTAACGCAACAGGAATACCATTTTCTAAAAAATCAGCAACAGGAGCAATCCCGTTTCCTAATTTACAATTGCTGCTTGGGTTATGTACAACCGTTACATTCAGTTTTTTCATGAGGGAAATATCTTTTGGGGTTGCGTGTACACAATGAGCAAAGAAAGATCCTTTTTCCGGTACTCCACAGGAGAGTAGGTGTTCGATGGGAGTTGTTCCGAATTCTTCGATTGCTGATGATACTTCACTGGTGGATTCACTTGCATGGGTATGGATTTTGCAATTTTCTTGTTGTGCAATCTGCACACCGTATGAAAGAGTTTCTTTAGGACACGTATACACAGCGTGTGGAGCAATTGCAAATGAGAGCATTCCATGTGATTGTTGAGAGTACGTACGAATAGAGGGCAGGATGGTATTAATACGTTCTTTTGATTCTTCTAATCCACCAAAAAGAGTAACACCAATAGTAGCTTTCATTTTTGCATCGAGCACTGCTTGTGCAGTTCCATCTGGAAAAAAATACATGTCTGCAAAACAGGTAGTACCACTTGATATCATTTCCGCAAGACCGAGAAGAGTTGCCGGATACATATCTTCCGGCATGAGAAGGGCTTCTAATTTCCAAATCTCAGATAGCCAATCATGAAGGTTGGTAGAGGAATCTCGGTAATTCCTAAAATAGGTCATACTTACATGAGTGTGAGCATTCACAAAACTTGGCATTGCAATCATATCATGTGCTTCAATTATACGTTCAGGCTTAAAGGAGGCAGGAATAGTACCTATTCCGACAATCTTCCTTCCGTCGATAGCAATATCTCCATTAATTACTAATTCTTCCTGAGTCATAGGAATAATTGTGGCATGTGAAATGAGAGTTTTCATAGTGTGATATTATCATGAAATGAAAGGTATCAAAACCCCACGGCAAGAGCCGGACCCAGGAAGCTTTGTCTCCTATTCCGTCCCAAGGAACGGGGCATCTCACCTTACGTTCCCGGCACTCACTCGGTAATTGAACCATGGTAATGATGCGGCATACACTTACATAGTACCTCTGAGACGATCCAGTGTACGCGTTACTTTTCCACGTTGGATTTTTTTCGTACTCGTCATTGCCATAGGTTTGTCCAGCAGCGTAACTTTAGCAATTTTTTTGTAAGCAGCAAGTTTTTTATTCACTTCAGACACAATCTTATGAACATCCTGTCGTATTTCATCCTCTGTGAATCGTTGCTGATCATAATAATCTTTGCTTGGATATATAAGAGCCTCAATTCCTTCTGCTCGTGCAGATTTATTTGCAATATAACCACGGATAAGAACCTGTTCTATTTGACCAAACAGTTGAAACATGTCTTCAATTTCCTCTGGATAGACATTTTTACCACCCTCGGTAACAATCATATTTTTTGCTCGGCCTTTCAGATACAGGTAATTTTCCTTATCAAGATATCCGAGATCCCCGGTGCGTAAATAACCATCTTGTGTAAATAATCCCTCAGTATTAATGGGATCGTTGAAGTACCCCTTGCAAATGTTTGGACCCTTAACTTGAACTTCTCCTACACCAAATAAATCAGCATCTGCGATTCGCATTTCTACGAGAGGAAAAACTTTCCCAACAGATTTTATTTTAAATCTAGCTATTGGATTAAGCGTAAGAATCGGAGCTGTTTCAGTTAGTCCGTAACCCTGTACAAAATCCAAACCTAACTGTTGATATTGTTGAAATGTTGCAGGAGATAACGGACCTCCACCACAAATACAGAGTTTGTTATCATTCATTCCAATTCCATCGAGCAGTGTTTTAAACCAGTGCCTTCCAGGATTCTTATGAAAAATCTTTCTGATGACACCATTTATCCACATAAGTGATCGGATAAAAATGTAAACAGCAATTCCTTTTTCACGTACTTTCTTCATAAGTCCAGCCAGTAGTTTGTTATAGAGGAGGGGTATTGCAAGAAAAAGGGTAACTTTTCCTATACGCATTTCATTTAAGACTCGAGAAACAACAATACCTTGACCGAAGAGTAACTCACACCCATGTTTCAATGATTCTAAAAAAACTGCAGTCATCGTATAAGAATGGTGAAGTGGAAGTAGAGCATAAAAGACATCTTCTTCAGTAATCGATAGGAATTGTGGGTCACAAGCCTGATATACATCACTTACAAAATTACCATGTGTGAGAACCACTCCTTTTTCATTACCTGTAGTACCGCTCGTGTAGAGAATTGCAGCGATATCATCTTCCTGGGGAAGTCTGTCCAGTATAGGACTCTCATCAACATCGGGAATTTTGGGTATGCTGTCATGTAATGTCGCTACACACTGTAGCGAATTGAACCAGCTTGAATCCTTTATTTTATTAATGAGGTCAGAATCGCAGAGTAATCCTTTAGCTTTACTAAATTCAGAAAGAGCAAGCACTCTTTCTGGTTGCATCTGATTATCAAGGGGTACCACAATTGCCGATACGCATTGTACTGCCAAATATGCTATTGCCCATTCTGGAGAATTCTTTCCATGTACAACTACAGTATCACCTTTTTTAATTCCTTTACTTTCAAGGTAAGTGGCAACCCCAAGCACTTTTTTTAATAGTTGTGAATAGGTAATCGAGATCTTTTCCTTTTTCTCTATAATAGTAAAAGCTGGTCTCTGAGGGTGCTGATTTACAGTAATACGAAGCATCTGAGGTATAGAGGGCCATTGTCCATCAAAAATCTTGCCTCTGTACGTTTGTAATATATCCCAAGAGTGCTCCATAGAAAAATCTCCTCTGTTTACAGAACTAGTTAATAATGACTAGCAGCAGAATATTAGATTATTTTTCTATGGTGCTGTAATATTTTTGAAAAGTCAATTATTTATGAGATAATAGTTAATC
>CAZTUL010000021.1:21605-31704 GCA_964616275.1 uncultured Spirochaetaceae bacterium
ATAGTTAATCTTTACTATATTCTATAACCACATGCCAATATGATTATTCTGTGATTGGTCTAGTAAGTCTTGAAGAGTTGTAGTATCAACAATTTGATTAATAGCTTGCTGAATATTTTTCCATAGAGATAAAGTTTCACATTCTCCTGTGCGTTCACATGAATCTTCATCGTCATCTAAACATGCAACTGGTGATAAACTTCCCTCCATTGTGCGAAGTATCATGCCGGCTGTGATTTTTTCAGGAGGTGAAGAAAGTGAATAGCCTCCCTGAGGTCCGCGAATACTTTTAACATGTCCCGCCCTTACTAATTGAATAATTATTTGCTCAAGATATTTGTGGCTTATGTTTTGTTTTTCTGAAATTTCACGAATAGAAATACATTGGTTAGGATGTTTTGCAAGTTCAAGCATAAGCCGTAAGGCGTATCGACCTTTTGTAGAAACACGCATGACTATTCCTCCTAGACTTAGCATAGAATATTAATCCGATAGGAACAATAGGAAAGAGGCCCTCCATATGGAGGACCTCTTAGAATGGACTACGTCAGTTCTATCGGTTGAAGAGATACTGATTAAGAAGATTGTTAATCATCTCTTGTTTGCCACTGATATCCTTTGTAGTAACCTTTCTGCCAATATCGGCAAGTGTTTCCAAGGATAACTTTCCTTCTTCAAAATTTTTTCCATTACCGCTATCAAAAGATGCATATCTGGCTGCTTTAAGGCTATCAATTTTTCCATCTTCCAAAATTGCATTCGCAGTCTCCAGACCAAGAGCAAACGCATCCATTCCGCCAATATGAGCAATGAAGAGATCTTCAAGGTCAGTTGAGTTTCTTCTGCGTTTCGCGTCAAAGTTCAAACCACCGTTGTGTAACCCTCCATTTTTCAAGATAATGAGCATTGCTTCGGTAGTTTCATACACATTAGTTGGGAATTCATCTGTATCCCAGCCATTCTGCGGATCGCCCTGATTTGCATCTACACTACCTAACATTCCGTGATCGACACATACCTGTAAATCATGTGCAAAAGAATGTCCAGCAAGGGTAGCGTGATTATTTTCAATATTGCATTTGAAATCATCTTCTAATCCCTGATCCTTGATAAATGCAATTGCAGTAGCTGCATCATAATCGTACTGATGTTTTGTTGGCTCCATTGGTTTGGGTTCTATGTAGAAGGTGCCTTTGAAACCGATCTTTCTTCCGTAATCTCGTGCCATTCGGAAGAATGTCCCTAGATGATCAAGTTCCCGTTTTGTATCAGTGTTCCAGAGAGTCATGTAGCCTTCTCTTCCTCCCCAGAATGTATATCCTAAACCACCAAGCATGACATTAACATCGAGGTTTGATTTTACTTGTAATCCGGCCCGGCTCACAACAGCAAAATCGGGATTCGAAGCTCCTCCATTCATATAACGGGGATGACTGAACAAGTTTGAAGTGTTCCAAAGCAATCGTACACCAGTGGTATCCTGAAGTTTTTTAAGATATGAGGCTACTTCCGTATAATTTGCCTCATATTCAGCGGCAGTATCACCTTCAGGAGATGCATCAACATCGTGAAATGCATAAAATGGTGCTCCAATTTTCGTAAAGAATTCAAATGCAGCTTCTGCCTTCTTTTTAGCAGCCGTCATAGGGTCTTTGTCTCTCCACGGAAATACCATAGTAGATTTTCCAAAAGGATCTGTCCCGTCAGCACAGAAAGAGTGCCAATAGGCTACAGAAAAACGAAGATGTTCTTCCATAGTTTTCCCGGCGATGATCTTTTCGGGGTTATAGAATTTGAAAGCTAACGGATTATCAGAAATTGGTCCTTCAAACTTAATTTTACCGATTCCCTTAAAATACTCTTGATTACCAATGAAATAATTATTCATACAATTCTCCTTCTCCTCACGTAAGTTACGATACTATGTGTACATAGGTTTAACTAAAGAAACATAGTCTTTATATGTGGAATATACCTCAGCATATGCATCAACGTGTTGTTCTACGGGTTCGCAAGTTGCTTTTGTGTCAAGCGAAACGTGTTCTGTTACAATTGTATCAATCTGTTCACCTGATCCGCTATGATTTTCTAAGCACCAGAATGCCTGTAAGGCCGCACCCAATGCAGCAGCCTCAGAAATCGTAGGAATCACAACAGGTAAATTACAGATATCAGCAACCATTTGGCGCCATACAGGTGATTTTGCTCCACCCCCAATTAAACGTATCTCTTTTGCCTGATAGTTCAGATCAGCAAAGGCTTCAAGACCAAGCCGCAATCCAAAAATTGCAGATTCTAAAGCTGCTCGATTGATATTTGCTTCAGTCATATTCTGGAGATTAAAACCAAAGATACTGCCGTTTCCATGCGGATAATTGGGTGTACGTTCCCCATTAAAGTACGGTAGCATGATTACACCGTTTGCACCGATTGGAGCCTGTTTTGCAATTTGGTCGAAAGAAGATACGTCTCTCTTAAATAGATTTCTGGTAATCTCACTAGCTACTGTACAATTCATAGTACAGAGGAGTGGAAGCCAATTGCCGGTTGAACTGCAGAAAGCTGCAAGAAGTCCTTGATTGTCGATAATAGGTGTGTCAGAAGCCCCATAGATAGTCCCGGACGTCCCAAGACTCATGGTAAGTGTTCCATCCTGTACAGTTCCTGTGCCGATCGCACCCATCATGTTATCGCCACCACCAGAAGAGACGGGGATGCCTATGGGAATACCTAATTGTTCAGCAGCCTCTTTAGTAACAAATCCTGCTGGTTCATGTGCTTCAATAAGTGGCGGTAACAGAGCCTGAAGATCACGTTCCGAATCTAAGCAGTTAAGCAATCTGGAAGACCATGTTCGAGAAGAAATATCAAGAAGGGCGGTACCTGATGCATCACCAAACTCCATGGTATAGGTATGAGTCAGCCAGTAGTTTATATAATCATGTGGCAACGCTATATGAGCAAGTTTTTTGTACAGATCTGGTTTGTTTCGTTTGAACCATAAGATTTTTGGAGCCGTGTACCCTGGCAGGATGAGATTTCCTTCATTTTGTAAGAGTGCTTCAGCTCCTCCTGCACACCTTGTAAGAATTTCACATTCTTCTGTAGTGGAGGTGTCATTCCACAATTTTACAGGGTAGAGAACCTTTCCCTGAGTATCGAGTGGTACAAATCCATGCTGTTGACCAGAAACACCAAGTGCGGAAATCTGCTTTCGTACCGAGGAGTCAATGTGCTGAAAACATATCTGTATAGCTTGAATCCACCATCCAGCTTCCTGTTCGCGAGTACCATCATCTTTACTGATCAAATCATGAGGAGCCTGACTTGATGCAAGAATTTTTTTCTCTTCGGTATCGTAGCAGATAACCTTGGTACTCTGCGTGCCTACATCTATTCCAGCAACTATCGCCATTTCAATTCCTCCATGGGAGATACTTTTCATATTCAATATGGTATAAGCCTCAGTAGTTTTTGAATAGACAAAATTGTACACGCATGTATATTATTGACATATGGAAATATTTGATGTGGTATTCGTGTACCAGATGAGAAGACAGAATGAGATAAGATGGCACGGAAGGATTCATGCTCACGGAGATTCTGAATTCGAAATCCATTATTTTCTCGGGGGGGAAGGGGAGTTCATCAATGGAAATACTTCATATGCGATTAACCCTGGTACTTTATTTGTAAGTTCTCCTCATACTCTACATTCGATTCACGCTCGAGCAGATGATCCTGTCACCTACTACGCTATTCTTTTCCAACTGCGTGAAGATGAAAATAATCTTGCAGAGATGTTACGTATTCAAGAACATAATTCACCCTATCATATCGGTACCAACTATCGATTTTTCTTCGAAGAAGTAAAAGAAAAGGGTCTTTCGCAATCATTTCACCGGCAACAGTCAGCATGTCATCAAATTTGCTCCTTATTGTACATGCTGGAAGATGGTCCTGATGGGTTAAGCAGTGATTATGAAAGTAGACATTTAGAAAAATCGTTACGGATAATGCAAAAACATGTGATGGGATCGCTAACACTTAAAGAGCTTGCACATGAGCTGCATCTGACTGAATCATACTTTATTCGATTATTTTCACGACGAATGAAACAGACTCCAATGAAATATTATATGAAACTGAAAATTGAGGCAGCGAGTGCCCTTCTGGCCTCAACAGAGTTATCCGTAAAGGAGATAGCCGCTAAGCTTGGATTTTCCAGTGAATTTCACTTCAGCAAACAGTTTAAACATAAAACAGGTATAGCTCCAACATTCTATAGAAGGAACTATCTTCAGATGATAGGAAATGGAGAGGATATCCAGAACTAATAGATGAATAGAAGGATCAGTGCGGTAATTATTCCTGTACAGAATAGAGCGATACTGCTGCTTGCTCCCTGGATAGGACCCATTTCAATTGCTTTGGAAGTTCCAATTACATGACTCGAGGTTCCAAGTGCCAAACCTTGTAGTACAGGATCTTTTATCTGTAATAAGCGTAGTACCGAAGGCCCAAGTAAAGCTCCTGTAATACCGGTAATCATTACAGCCATAATCGTAAGTGATAGTGTTCCTTGGAGGCTTAACGATAAATCCATTGCTATTGCTGCAGTAACCGATTTTGGCAGGAGTGAGCGCTGCAGAAAAGGCGGCAAGCCCCAAAACTGAGAAAAAAACAGAATAGAAGCAATCGAAACGATTGCACCGACGATGCTTCCTACAATAATCGGGAGTAATTGTTGTTTGATTTTGGAAAGGTTTTCATAGACCATAACAGAAAGGCATATAGTGGCGGGTAAAATAAGCATGATCAGTAGGTCTCCACCAGCCTGATAATTGGCGATAGGAATTTTACCTAAAATAATCACACTAGAAATTATTAACGAGGCTACAATAATCGGATTAGCTAATGGAGTGTTTACACGTTGTGCAAATTTTTTTGCAATAAAATACGCAATCAAAGTGAGCGTAATACCAAAGACAGGTGTGTTAATTAAAATATCCATTATATCGAATCTCCATGTGACCTATAGGCAAGTTGCAGCTTCATTACAAGTTTAGCCGAACCAACTGCTGCGATAAGTGTGAATAGCGTTGTAATAACACAAATGATGATAAATTGAAGTATGTATGTTCCCAGCACATGAAACTGGTCGATAATATTGATTACCGGAGGAATGAATAACAACCCCATATGAGCAAGAAAAAAGTGGGCAACAGTATCAATGTGATGTAATGTAATCACACGGGTCAAGAGAAGTATGAGAAGAATTACCAAACCAACGATGCTGGGAGGGATGGTAATAGGAAGTAATGAAGATAACGCCGTTCCCAAGAACCCAATAATCGATAGTAACGTTATCTGGCCAATGATTATCATAAATATACACCACCACTTTCATTAACTTTGTTTTGTAACTCTACCTGGTTGCTGAATAAGTTGCAAGAATAGGCTCAATGTTGCACATTTGTTGCGGTATCCCATGTTAAGTAGAATTACTTCATAATATGTTGCATAAATATGTATAATATGTTGCATAAATATGTAAAAGTTGATACCATGCAACAAATTTTTGAACGGTCCATCAATAGTGTACAGTTCAAGAGGAAGGTTTCCATGCATGACACGTTGTTGATACTGGCAGATGGTACTGTATTTGAGGGTATTGGATTTGGTAGACCAGCTCCTACATTGCAGTCTTTGTTAACTATGGAGACTAAACAAGCCCCTATCGGTGAAATTGTCTTTAATACGAGCATGGGAGTATATCATGAGATTATTACTGATCCATCATATGCTGGCCAGTCCATCGTAATGACTTTTCCACATATTGGAAATTATGGGACTGATTTATCCTGGAATGAAATGTTGAAAAATGAGGTAGCGTGTCGTTCTCTCATTATTAGAGATTTGTATGAGGGAGAGATTCCCAATGGACGAGCCTCTTTAGATGAGCAATGCAAACGCTGGAATCTGTGTGGGATTACGGATGTTGATACGAGGGCTCTTACTCTCCATATAAGAAAGAACGGGAATCAGTATTGTCTGCTCGTAAAGAAAACAGATGATATATATACTCGAAAAGAAGATATCGTAACTCTATTGTCATCGGTACCACCAATGAGCCAAAGAGACTTTATCACAGAAAGTTGTATTACAACGCCCACTCACTTAGCCTCACATGTAGAGAAACCCAAGAAGTATGCACTTTGGGATTTTGGAACTAAAAGTTCAATTATTTCTCAGCTGTCAGAACATGGCATCCAGGTAAGTGTTTTTCCTGCAACTACTCCGTTACACAGCTTTTTATACGAAGGGCATCAGTTTGATGCTCTTTTTCTTTCAAATGGACCTGGTGATCCAGCTGCTTTAGGACAATATATTACACAATTGCAAGAAATTATGGGGTCTATCCCCATACTGGGAATTTGTTTAGGACACCAACTTGCTGCATTGGCATTAGGTGCGAGAACAGAGAAAATGTTATTTGGACATCATGGTTCGAATCATCCTGTACGAGATATTCATTCGCAAAATGTATACGTAACAGCTCAAAATCACAGCTATTGTGTGATGGCCAATACACTGCCTGACACTGCGAAACAATGGATAATAAATGATAATGACGGTACGTTGGAGGGTTTTTATGATGATACAAAAAAGGTCATGACCGTTCAATTTCACCCTGAAGCCGCCCCAGGTCCGTGGGAGGGTAGAGCTTTGTTTCAAACGTTTATTTCATGGGTAGAACAGCAGAATGGTGATTCTTCTTCACAGGAGGTAGAGCATGCCCGCTAGAAAAGATATAAAAAGTATTCTCATTATCGGAAGTGGTCCAATCGTTATCGGACAGGCATGTGAATTTGATTATTCTGGTACGCAGGCGGTACAAGCATTAAAGGAAGAGGGATATCGGATAATTTTAGCTAATCCAAATCCAGCGACGGTGATGACAACTCCAGGGATTGCAGATGCCATTTACATGGAACCACTTTCTGTACCTTATATGAAACAAATCATTATTGAAGAAAAACCCGATGCCTTGCTTACCACTATGGGAGGGCAGACCGGACTTAATGTAACAGTTGCACTGCACGAAGCTGGTATTCTGGAACAATATGGTGTTCAAATAATTGGTGCAAGCATAGCCTCTATTCAATTGGCAGAGGACCGCAGAAGATTCAAAGAAATTGTTGCCTCAATAGGTTTGGAGTCTGCCAAATCAGTGACGGTTCGATCTTTAGAAGAAGCAAAAATCTTTAAAGATACTACTGGTCTTCCCCTTATACTACGTCCAAGCTATACATTAGGAGGTTTTGGGGGAGGAATTGTTTATTGTGAAGAAGAATTTGAGCAATTGATGCATTCTGCATTGGCAGCAAGTCCAACTCATGAAGTACTAGTGGAAGAATCTTTACTCGGTTGGCAAGAATTTGAACTTGAGGTGATGCGGGACAATCATGACAACGCAATTGTTGTATGTTCGATTGAAAATGTGGATCCTATGGGGATACACACTGGAGATAGTATTACCGTTGCTCCGATTCAGACACTTCCGGATAAACAGTATCAACATATGAGGACCGCAGCAATTCAGATATTACGGGCCGTAGGTGTAGATTGCGGAGGATCGAATGTACAATTTGCATTTGACCCAGAGACTGGAAGAACGATTGTCATTGAAATGAATCCGCGTGTATCACGATCCTCAGCGCTTGCAAGCAAAGCAACGGGATTCCCTATTGCCAGGTGCTCGGCGAAACTTGCTGTCGGTTATACATTGGATGAGGTGTTCAATGAGATAACAGGTGTTACTGCAAGTAGTTTCGAACCAGCACTCGACTATTGTGCTGTAAAAATTCCGCGATTTGAGATGGAAAAATTTCCTATGCCTACAAATGCATTAGGTACACAAATGAGAAGCGTAGGAGAAGCCCTCGCTCTCGGAAGGACATTTGGTGAGGCATTACAGAAAGCTATGCGCTCGGTTGAAAGGAACCTTGACGGTATGGTACGTCTTGAATCAATTCCAGGGTATACAGAAAAAGATATTCCACTCATATTGAAAAGTGCACATCCTCTGCGAATCTGTGCTGCCTATTCTACTCTATGGGCTAAAGGAGAATCGGCTATTAAAGATATCGTTGAAATTACGCGATATCATCCGTGGTTCTTACACCAATTACTCCGGTTAGTTATCATTGAGAAAAGACTATCTGGATATCGGTCATCTGAAGAGGTATCTGCATATGAATTATTACAGGCAAAAAGATTCGGTTTTAGTGATGCACAGATAGCTCGTTTTACTACTCTTTCTTTACCTGAGATTGTAGGACTTAAGAAGACCTTTTCAATCGAACCAGTGGTACATTTTGTTGATACATGTTCTGGTGAGTTTGAGGCTACTACATCATACTGCTATACAACCTATGGAGAGTTAGATGAGGCAGCACCTGTGGGCGAGCGAGCTATTGTCATTGTTGCTAGTGGGCCAAATCGCGTAGGGCAGGGTCTAGAATTTGATACATGCTGCACCCTTTCCTCCCTTGCATATAGATCGAAAGGGAGAACCACCATCATGATTAATTCAAATCCAGAGACTGTCTCTACAGATTTTACCGTTTCTGATAGATTGTATATTGAGCCACTTACCGCTGAACAAGTGATTGATATCTTCAAGAGAGAAAAAGCTGATTCGGTAGTATTACAGTTAGGGGGACAAACTCCATTATCAATGCTTTCAGAATTGTATACACAAGGAATACCAATCGTGGGTACTTCTTACGAGTCCATGATGATTGCTGATGATCGAGGGAGGTTTTCTGACCTTCTTAGAGATTTGGGCTTACAGCAAAGTGAAAACCGAACAGCATACACTGCCGATTCAGTATCAGCATATGCTGATGAAGTGGGGTATCCGGTATTGCTTCGACCATCACATGTTCTTGGTGGAAGAAATATGAAGATTGTATACGATGAGACTGAACTGCAATCCTATCTAGCAGGTGATATAATTATTTCTGAAAGTAATCCCATGTTGGTAGATCATTTTCTTGAAGATGCTTTTGAATATGATGTAGATGCTCTTTGTGATGGAACCTCTTTATATATTGGCGGGATTTTGCAACATATTGAGGCAGCAGGAATTCACTCAGGTGATTCGGCTGCAGTTTTCCCCCCTTATGCGTCGAAACCAGAAATGCTTCAACGCATGAGGGAAGCTGCTCGAGACATTGCACTTCGTCTCAATATTATTGGATTTATGAATATCCAGTTTGCTGTCCAGCGTGGTGAACTTTATGTGATTGAAGTCAACCCAAGAGCAAGTCGAACTGTCCCGTTTATTTCAAAGATGTCCAAAATTGATCTCGTACAGGTGGCGGTACATATTTGGGAAGGAGAAGATTTGGTTTCCCAGCATCTTGTTGATAAGCCTGGTGCAATAGGAGAGGGCACGTGTCAGTATGGCTGGGCGGTGAAAGAGGCTGTGTTTTCCTTTGATAGATTTCTCAACATGGATCCGCAGTTAGGTCCAGAAATGAGGTCCACTGGAGAAGTTATTGGCATTGGAAGTACTTTTGGTGAAGCCTTCGCGAAAAGTCAGATAGCAGCCGGGAATAATCTCCCGACAAACGGCAGAGTCTGTATTTCGGTCAATAAACGAGATCGGAAAACGGTTATTCCATTAGCCAAAGAATTAAAAAATCTAGGATTTGAAATCGCTGCAACTCGAGGTACTGCGAGAGATCTTTTTGATGCAGGTCTTACTTGTGAGACTGTCCTTAAATCTGATGAAGGTCATCCGAATATTATTGATCATATGTATAGTAAACGAATCGATATGTTTATAAATACACCCATGGGGAAACGAGCTATTCAGGGAGATGAGAATCTACGTGCTACTGCTTTAAAGAATGGGATTCCGTATACTACAACCATGAGTGCTGCAGCAGCGGCAATTGAGGCTATTACCTATTTGAGGAAGGGTTTGATTCGCATCACCCGCCAGTAAGATTCCGTGTATGATAACAACAAATCGGGCAGAGAGGATTTGAACCTCCGACCCCTTGGTCCCGAACCAAGTGCGCTA
>CAZTUL010000022.1:0-6458 GCA_964616275.1 uncultured Spirochaetaceae bacterium
CTGGCAACTGTAAAGGAACAAGGTAGGCAGCAATTTCAGTCTCTGTCGGAGCCCGACCGTAGGCTGTTTCGAGTATTGGACCGAGTCGTTCAGCAGTAATCAAAGTTCTTTCTAAATACAATTGAGTCCATCGAGAAAATGGTGGAAAATAGAGCAAACTAGAAAGAAATCTGTTTGAATTCTGCATAGCACCAGCAATAACGATTACACTGGCAACACGGTCAGCTTGTAAAGCAGCCATTGTGCTGACAGTACCCCCACCCATACTGTGTCCAATCACATGCCACATATCGCAAGAAGGCCGCATACTATCGAGGAGCTTCCAAAGGAGCAGGGCTTTATTTTTCTGACTGTGCTGAAATGAGGTTGAACGACTACTATAGCCAAAACCTGGCAAATCAACTGCAACAACAGTATAGCCTGCTGCACTCAGTGAATGGGCCATATGTTCGAATGAGTATGTTGACCCACCAAGCCCGTGTACGAGAAGCACATTACCTAACGATTTTTCCAATTGAGCGTGAAAGAGTCGATAATGGAGGACTATTCCATCTATGGTGGCAAAGTGTGATTCTCTGAAAGGTTTACTCAGATAATTCTCTTCAGCTTTGCTCACTGAGAACATATAAGGAAGTACACAGGAAACACTGAGAAATACAACCAAAGCCAGCAATATAAATTTCATTTTACCTCTTGAGCATGTAGTGTTCTTTCTATTCTTTGCACATACCGGTCTATGGCAAACTTTCGTTCGAGACCTCGGTCATTCATATACCGCACATTACCAAAAATAGGCCGTTCCACCCAAGGGCGATCATGTTTGCCAAAACACCAGGCAACCCCGGCATACCCATTTGGATCACGACCATCCAGTTGATATTCATTATTCATAGTCAACGCTAGCGAAAAGGCCTCCTGTGGCGAAGCACACCATTCCAGTAACTTTTTCCCCCAATACATACGCATATATCCATCCATGGTACCAAGATAAATGAGTTCACGCTGTGCCGCATTCCAATATTGATCATGCGTATGTGCTTCTCGAAGGTCATCAGCAGAATATCTGTATGGTCGAGGATCCGTACTATGAACTTCCAGAGTTTTTTGAGCCCATACAGGGAGTCCTTCGTATTGGTCATACTGAGTATTATAATAGACGTAGTTTACGGCAAGCTCGCGTCTTACTATCAGCTGCTCAATAAAATCAGGAACTCCGGGTGCATCACTCTCAATAATTTGATGGTAGATAGTAACCGGTGAAATCTGGCCAAAATGAAGGTATGGACTCAATTTGGATCCTGATGGAACCGCCGGGTCATTTGAATATTGAGAAAATGAGTCTGCAAAAGAGTGAAGCCGAGTCTTCGCACTCCTTTCTCCTCCTCGAATCCAGGTACATGCAGGAACAGAACGAACGACACCCATAGAATCAAGGAGAGCATCTATATGATCTATCGGGATACTCACAACCCCAACATCAATATCCCGAGAACCAATTACCACCTCTTCAATCGGCTTCTTTTCAGAAAAATAGGCTATCATAGGTTCAATTTTTCTTCTCAATGTTGCAGCAGAATATTCTTCTTTGCTACTTGCTGTCTTAACAGGAACAACAACATTCGTCTCGACTTGCACAACTGGACAAGTAACTCTGGAAGCAACCTGTTTTCTCCAGATACGTTCAACTCGACCATAGGCAAAGTCGGCAACTACAACTGCAGCTTTATCGGCTAATTCAATCACACCCTCAACAGGGCCCTTAGGAGTAACGATAAACTGAATATTTCTTTCATATAGAGTAGTCGCAACATCCTGCAATCCTTCAAGCATAAACCGATAGTGCCGTTCGCTCGCTTGGGGGAAATCACCTGTGAGACCAAAGAGTACCAATAACGGCTTTTTGAGGCTGTTTGCTTGCTCTATTGCATATGCAAGAGCTGCATTTTCCTGTACTCGTTGTGAAGCCTGCATCCAGTACAAAACGAAGGGTTTCTCTATTAACAGGGGATGATTATTCAGATAGCTGATTCTTTCTTGTTCAATCATCAGAAACCTCCAAGAGTTCTCTGTACACACAGTACCATAGGAAACATTTTTAATGTAACAGTTTCGAAATATTCACACCTTGCATGAACAGATATCTTTCTAGTATAGTTTACCTCTATGGAAGATCCATTACCTAGCACAGATACTTCGGAGCCCGAGAGTACCGGCCCATCTCATAAACAGATAGAACGGAGGTCTTCATGGGCCTTCATATAGGTGCTATTATCGTCCTGTTAATACTCTCTGCCTTTTTCAGTGGTTCAGAGACGGCATATACATCATTGTCATTTTTACAGATAAGAGAATTAGAGACAGACAAGCGCCGTTCCAGTAGAACCGCTGCCTACTTAGCCAATACACCCGATCTCCTTCTTACAACAATTCTCATTGGTAACAACATTGTAAACCTCACAGCTTCTGCACTCACGACAACGCTGGCCCTCTCAATTTGGGGAAATGCTGCAATCAGTATTTCAACTGGAATTCTTACCTTTCTTATTTTGATTTTTGGAGAGATTACCCCAAAACAGCTTGCGATTACCTACAATACGGGCATGGCACGATTTTCTGCATTTCCCATACGCATCATGAGTATTCTGCTGTTCCCCATTATTGTAGTGGTTCGCTGGTTGAGCAGCCTTATAACCCGAATGTTTGCGAAGGAGGAAAAGGCTTCTCTCTCCTTGGAAAGCCTCATGCATGTAGTCGATGTTGCGGAGAATGAGGGAATAGTAGATGAGTACGAGACCAGTCTTGTGCAACGCGTCCTTCATTTTAGTGAAGCTCCCGTAAAATCAATCATGACGCATAGAACTGAAGTTTTTAGTATTCCCGATAACACCAGTCTGAGAGACGCCTTCCCTCCTATCGTGACGAGTGGGTATTCTCGTATCCCTGTATATCATGATAGTCCTGAGAATATAACAGGAATACTTCTGGTTAGAGATGCACTTGCTGCAGAAGTGGAGGGTCGCCTCGATGAACCAGTTTCTCAATTTACTCATGTGCCGATCTTTGTCCCGGAGACTCGTAAAGTAGACGATATGCTGTTTCAGTTCCAGCGAGGCAAATTACAAATAGCTGTTGTCCTAGATGAATATGGAGGGTTATCCGGTATTGTCTCAATGGAAGATATTGTTGAACAGCTCTTTGGAGAAATTTATGATGAGCATGAGACAGGAGAGCTTTTGAGAATACGCACTGAAGAGGCGGGAACATACCTTATTAAAGCAGATACTTCCATGCAGCAAATAAAGGATGAACTTGATTTGGAAATTGATCGCTCTGATCTCTCCTGTACCCTCGCAGCAATGCTCATCGAGCAACTCGGCACTATCCCTATAGTAGGAGAGAAAATTTCCTTCCCATACGGAATCTTTACCATAGTGGCAATGAAGGGAAAGCGTATAGATGCTGCCCGACTAGAATTACAATCAGTCGAAGAGGGAACTCTAAACAACGGGTTCCATTGACACCCTTTTCTCTCGGTTGTATGATGCCGGCATGAGTACCTACCCGTTTAATGAAATAGAGAAGAGATGGCAAGAATTCTGGGAAAAAAACCAGACATTCAAGGTTTCTGAGGATCCTTCATATCCACCTGATAAGAGGAAATATGTGTTAGATATGTTCCCTTATCCATCAGGAGCGGGTCTTCATGTAGGACACCCAGAGGGATACACAGCTACCGATATCTATTGTAGATTTTTACGCATGAACGGCTACAATGTATTACACCCCATGGGGTTCGATTCGTTTGGCCTTCCAGCTGAAAACTATGCAATTAAAACGGGAACCCATCCTCGTGCAACAACGGAAAAAAATATTGATAATTTCCGTAAGCAAATTAAAAGTCTTGGGTTCTGTTACGACTGGAGTCGAGAGGTTTCCACACACACAGAGGAATATTACCGATGGACACAGTGGATATTTCTTCAACTCTATAAAAAGGGCCTTGCTTATGAAGCAGAGACTCCTATCAATTGGTGTCCGAGCTGTCTTACCGGCCTCTCCAACGAAGAGGTCAAGGATGGCAAATGTGAACGCTGCGGGGCACTTGTTTCGAGAAAAAATATCCGCCAGTGGATTTTAAAAATAACGGCCTATGCTGACCGATTGCTCTCTGATTTAGATACGTTAGACTGGTCTGATTCCATCAAAAGTATGCAGAGTAACTGGATTGGAAGAAGCGAAGGAGCAAGTGTTACCTTTACTGTTGAGCAGAGTGATGACGTTCTTGAAGTATATACAACAAGAAGTGACACGCTCTTTGGTGCAACGTATATGGTTGTAGCTCCAGAGCATCCTCTCGTTGAGAAACTCACTACTCCAGAACAGAAACTTGTCGTAGATGACTACATTCATCAAGCTGCACATAAATCCGATTTAGAAAGAACCGATCTAGCCAAAGATAAAACAGGGGTGTTTTCTGGCAGCTATGCAATCAATCCTGTAAATGGCAAGAAGATCCCTATTTGGATAGCAGACTACGTACTTGTTTCATATGGTACTGGAGCTATTATGGCAGTTCCGGCCCACGATACACGAGACTGGGAGTTCGCCAAAAAGTTTAATCTTCCCATTATAGAAGTTCTCAAGAGTGAGGTAGACGTCCAGGAACAGGCATGGACAGAAGATGGTATTCATGTAAACTCTGACTTTCTTAATGGTCTGGATAAAGCCGATGGAATTGAAACCATGAACACGTGGCTGGAAAAACAGGGGATTGGGAAAAGAACCATAAACTATAAGCTTCGAGACTGGATTTTCAGTAGACAGCGATACTGGGGTGAACCCATTCCACTTGTACACTGCGATTCCTGTGGAACCGTTGCTGTGCCAGAGGATCAGTTGCCACTCACCCTTCCTGAAGTTGAAACCTACGCCCCTTCTGGAACAGGAGAGAGCCCGCTTGTCACCATTCCGGAGTGGGTGCATACCACATGTCCGGCTTGTGGCGGGCCGGCTAAGCGTGAAACAAATACCATGCCTCAATGGGCGGGGTCCTGCTGGTACTACCTTCGATATCTTGATCCAGACAATACTCATACTCTTGCATCTCCGGAGGCAATTGACTATTGGATGCCCGTTGACTTGTACGTTGGCGGTGCTGAACATGCAGTTCTTCATCTGCTTTATGCACGATTCTGGCATAAAGTTCTCTATGATTTGGGGATTGTTAATACGAGTGAGCCATTCAAACGATTGGTTAACCAAGGTATGATTACCTCTTTTGCATATCAGCGGAAAGACAAAACACTAGTGCCTGTTGATGAAGTAGAGGAATCTAGTCCGGACACCTATGTTGAGAAGGCAACAGGCGAAACATTAGAGCGCGTTATTGCTAAGATGTCAAAGAGCCTTAAAAATGTGATCAATCCTGATGAGATCATCCATGACTACGGTGCCGATGCAATGCGCATGTATGAAATGTTTATGGGACCTTTGGAAGTTTCCAAACCATGGGCAACAACAGGATTATCGGGAGTATACCGATTCCTGGATCGAGTTTGGAGATTAACTGAGCGAGAAGTATCTGAAGAAGCCCCCTCAAATGAATTGTTAAAATTGTTACATAAGACTATTAAGAAGGTCACAAAGGACACAGACAGCCTCGACTTTAACACAGCAATTTCACAGATGATGATTCTAGTAAACGAGTTGTACAAAACTGAGAGCCTCCCCCGAGTTGTCTGGGAAACTCTTATTTTGCTTCTTGCTCCATATGTTCCTCACCTTGCAGAAGAATTGTGGGTTCTTGCTGGACATCAACCTTCAATAGCAAACCAAAAGTGGCCCGAATATCAAGAAGAACTCACCATTGATGATGAAATTGAGTTAGTAATTCAAATAAATGGGAAAGTACGCTCCAAAATTCAAGTTCCTCTCGGGCTTCCAAAGGAAACCCTTCAGGATCTTGCAATGAAAGAGGAACGTATTATTGATCTGACAACGGGTAAAAACATAGTAAAAACTATCGTTGTCCCCGACAAATTAGTAAATATTGTTGTGAAGGGCTAATCTCGAATCTTCCCGAGACCTCCGAGCGAGGTCTCGCGGTAGAGAGATGGAAGAGCCTGCCCAGTCTCCATCATAACATCGACTACAGCATCAAAACTTACTTTATGTCTACCATCGGATAGAAGTGCATAACTCGCGTGATCTAAAGCTCTCATCGCTCCGAGTGCGTTTCGTTCTATACAAGGAATTTGAACAAGACCCATCATGGGATCACAGGTAAGTCCTAAATGATGTTCAAGTCCCATCTCTGCAGCATATTCTATTTGATGTATTGACCCTCCGAGTAATTGTGCCACTGCTCCCGAGGCCATCGCACATGCTACTCCAACCTCTCCCTGACAACCAACTTCGGCCCCTGAGATAGATCCATTCTTTTTTACCAAATTACCAAT
>CAZTUL010000022.1:6558-10614 GCA_964616275.1 uncultured Spirochaetaceae bacterium
CTACAATAAGCAAGAATGTGGTTCATTTTTGAAAGATACTTTGGATAGAGCTCCTTCTTTTCGCCACCCAAATCTCCTTCTTTGAGGATTTTCCCACCACCGACACTATAATATATTTTTTCTGCAATGAGGGTTCCGTCAGATGTGTAGGCGTGAAGTGAAAGTGCGTTTGGATGATATGGTTTATATGTCTCTGGGTACCAATGAATGAGAACTTCCCTATTTTGAGAACTAAAAACTTCTCGCAAGGTCGTGTCGGTAAGGTGCCCCTTACCTGTTGCGGCAAGACTTCCATACAACTCAGCTTCATAGTGATGGGCATCTTGAAATTCACTGAGAAATTGTTGGGCAGCGTTACGAGGACCCATGGTATGACTGCTCGAGGGCCCATATCCTATTCTGAATAACTCTCTAATAGATTCCATTGGCACACTGTAACGACTTCCCCAATTTATGTGAAGTCACGTGAACCTTCAAGAAGTTTTAAATAGTCAGAATCGGATATCCTCAATATGGTATCTAGGGGGACAACATGCCAAAAAACCTGTTTAGAAACATCGTCTGGAACAACCAATCGTAATTCTAAGGCATGTGTGGTATTCATGAATCGGGTGATTCCAGGTGAAAGCTCTTCTAGAGTTGAATCTGAGAATGAATAAGCATGAAAAGACTTTACGGTTGGACTTTCTGAAATCCATAATCCCGATAGCAGTCCCGAGATAGTGACATCTCTTGTAGCTGCACAGGCAAAAGAGTCATCATCTAATGTACCGCGAACAAGATCATTTGCAAACTTGGTCCAGTCAATTGCAATTCCATTTGTATCTACATATTGGACCTCCTGTGAGGCGTAATTGAAATTGCACTGAGATACTGGTTTAGGCCATCGTTGAGCCACTTGAAGAAGTGTTCTAGCAAGAGGCCCCTCTGTAAATGTGAGGGTTACACATTTTTCATCAAGTCCTGGGTGGAAGGCTCCTCCAAGGGGAATTCCCTGTCCAAGAGGATACGCTGCAATAATGCACGTACTCGCATGCGGTACCAGAATTTTAAAGGTTCTTACACCTATAGAGAGTTGAAGTTGCTCAATACCCGATTCCGATATATACACGACTGTATGCCAAAAGCGCCTTCCAGATGCAGTTTCCCAAGGGTGATCATCACCAAGAACTACTTCAACCCACTGATCCGGTTCACATGAGATCAAAAGCAAAATGGCACAGATACACAAGAGCAGTAGGAAGACAGAGATTTTTTTGTACATACCATAAGTACGCTATATGTAGAGAAAATGCTTCAACTTGATAAGATAGTCGTGACGCAATTTACAGAACAGAGCGATAAAATCATCGCTAGCATAATCAGCGTAGGTCCAAGGAAGAGGTTGAAATGTATGATTCCTATATAAGAGCGTTACTTCTCCGTAGATCCCATTACGTAGTGGTATTCGATGACTCCGATTTTTCGTAGTAGCAAGAATTAGATTCTCTGCAGATATGATGCCTGGATCAAGATTGATTGCACGAAATCCTTCATCATCGTGATAACGAGCTTCAAGGTTATTCGTAATTCCTTTGAAGGAAGCAAGTAGTTCAGGATCAATTAAATTTTCAAAGACCACAAAAAAGCGCTGCGGTGTACCGTGCATTTCCTCGTTATAATATGTGGTAAAGGTAAAAGCTACCGGATCTGTTACAAGTGCAATTTTTCCGAATTCAGACTCAAGGTGCATATACAAACTTTCATGAAGGTATGGACGTGTCGAAAGTACGCCAACTACCAATGTAACGGGTGTAAACGGACGTACACTTCCCACAATAACTTATCTCCGATCTCCGTGAAATGTTCCAAGAATACGGAAGGAGGCACACGTCTGTACCAGCTCTTCTGTAGCCCTCTTAAACTCATGTTCGGCTATGAGTTCTGCTTCGATAAAAAATGAATATTCCCACGGCTTTCCAGGAATTGGGCGAGACTCCAGCTTTTTCATATTCAAACCATACGTGGATAATACCTGCAGTACCTGGAAGAGAGAACCGGGACGATCATGCACTGAAAACACCATTGCTACGCGATCAACAGGCATGGTACTTCTAAAAACTTGAGCCTGTTCTTCACGGCAAATCACATAAAAACGGGTAAA
Organism: uncultured Spirochaetaceae bacterium; assembly: GCA_964616275.1. Lineage (GTDB taxonomy): Bacteria > Spirochaetota > Spirochaetia > Sphaerochaetales > Sphaerochaetaceae > CAYZJV01. The sequence continues at coordinate 8,702 of CAZTUL010000022.1, forward strand.
ATTACTACTGTTGGTCTCAATTGAATCTCGCAAAATCTCCATATGATGGAAGGATGCAGCAGCAGAACTCGCAATTGCAGCACATGAAGGATCTTTTAATTGTGCAATGTGTGCAACAGCTCCTGCAGTATCAAAAAAGGGAACAGCTTCAGCATGTGAAACTTCATGTTCTAAAAAATCGGAACATTGAGCCAGCCCCTGTGGGTGACTATATATCTTCCGTATACCATCTATGGTAGACCCTGGAAGTCCTATGAGATTGTGCCGAATACGGATTTGCTTCTCACCAACGACCGTGAGATCCGGGTATGCATGCAGCAAATCTAACGTTTCATTTATAGTCCCACCTAGAGTATTTTCAACCGGAACCATCCCATACTTTGCCTCACCGGAGAGAACGGCTTCGAAAACACCTTCAAAACTTCTTTTTGGAAGGGTCTCTGTCGTTTCATCGAAAACGAGACGAATTGCATGTTCACTATATGCACCAGGTTCCCCTTGGAACGCAACATTAAATCGTTCTGAAGAGGTCGAAAATACCTGTGCTGAATCGGATCGGGTAACTATACTCCTACGGGGTATTCGTTCAAGCGACTTCCCAAGTACCGGACAAAGAGCTTGAATATCATGCATAAGCTTATCAAACTGCTCCGGATAAAGTGATTGAGGTCCATCCGAAAAGGCTTTGTCTGGATTATTGTGTACTTCCACAATGATACCGCTCGCTCCAGCTGCAACTATTGAGAGAGACATGGGAGCAACCATATCACGCAGTCCGGTAGCATGACTCGGATCTGCAATAACGGGTAAGTGTGTAAGTTTCTGTACCACAGGAATCGCACTAATATCTAGGGTATTTCGTGTTGCCCGCTCATAGGTGCGAATACCACGCTCACAGAGAATTATCTGATCTGTTCCCGATGCCATGAGATATTCAGCAGCCATGAGCCATTCCTCGATAGTTGCAGCTAACCCCCGTTTTAAAAGTACCGGCATTCCAGTACTGCCGACCTCTTTAAGGAGCTCAAAATTCTGCATGTTTCGAGCACCAATCTGGAACATATCTATATAGCCTTTCATCATATCTACATCACGGGGACTGACGATCTCCGTCGCAACAGGCATATCGAACGCATCACCAGCTTCACGAAGATACTTGAGACCTTCCTCACCAAGACCTTGGAATGCATAGGGACTCGTTCTAGGCTTAAATGCACCACCGCGAAGAATCACCGCACCTGCATCTCGAACCTGTTGGGCAATTGTCATAATCTGCTCACGACTCTCAATCGCACATGGACCAGCCATAATTACTATTCGTTGTCCACCAACTTTAACTTTCCCAACATGTACAATGGTGTCGGCTTTCTTTAACTCTCGAGAGGCAAGCTTGAACGGCTTTGAAATGGGTATGACATTCGCCACACCATCGAGCAGAGAGACCTCTCGAATATCAATACGATTGGTTCCAACGGCACCGAGAACAGTCTCTTCCTGGCCTACAATCTCTTTAACTTTAAAACCTCGGCCTTTGAGAAATTCTTTTACTGCACTCTTTTGTGCATCGCTAATCTGTTGCTTTAGAATGATAATCATGGTAGGAGAAAGCTAAATCTTTTAACTAGGACTGTCAAGCTTGAGGATATTGCGTAGTTGTTAATTACCTCGTACTGTAAGTACGACTAAACCAGGAGGCTATTGTGAACATACATTGGGATGAATTGTTTACAAAAATGCGGCAGGCCGTACGAAGCTCGGAAGAGATTCTTCCATCGGTCTCAACAATTGCCAAAGAAAATCATAATCCATTCAGAGTTTTACTTTCCACACTTATTTCCCTAAGAACTAAAGACGCTGTGACATTGGCGGCCTCTGAACGGCTTTTTGCTCTCGCAGATACTCCTGAACGTATG
>CAZTUL010000022.1:10714-31287 GCA_964616275.1 uncultured Spirochaetaceae bacterium
TACATCCCAAATGTTGCTTCAACAATCTGTGCAATTGGCTCTGCTCTTCCCTGTGTATAAAAATGTACCCCGGGAACACGAGCCTTTAACAGTTCATCAACTTGTTTAATGCAAAACTCTACCCCAATCTTTCGAATTTCTGAAAGTGAAGTACTCTTTTCTACAGCAGAAACCAATTCGTTTGGCAAATCCACGTGGAAAGTCTGTGGCAATAAATCTATGTCTGTTTTCCGTTGAATAGGTTTAATACCAGGAATTATGGGAACCGATATTCCTGCTGCTCTACACCGTTTTACAAATGAGAAATAGACATCATTTGAAAAGAACATCTGCGTTACTATATAGTGAGCTCCTGCATCGACCTTCCTCTTCAACATGGCAATATCGTGCTCCAGATTTGGAGCTTCTGCATGTTTCTCGGGATATCCGGCTATACCTATACAGAAGGATGCAGGAACAGGGTCACGCAACGTTGGATCCAAATATTTCCCTTTATTGATAGCCGCAATCTGTGCAACCATACCGTCTGTGTGTTCATAACCACCTTTTGAGGGTATGAATCTGCGTTCACCATGCGGCGGGTCTCCTCGTAGTGCCAGCACATTATCGATGCCGAGAAAATTTAATTCGACGAGTTGGTCTTCAAGCTGATCTTTTGTCTGTCCACCGCATATAAGATGAGGGACAACAGGAATCCCGAATCTATGCTGGATTGATGCAGCCAAGCCAACTGTCCCTGGTCTTTTACGTGTAGTTCGACGCTCAACTAACCCGTCGTCTCTCTCCACGTACATGACTTCCACCTGATGATTTGTAATATTAATATAGGCAGGGTGATAAGGAAGAAGCGTCTCTATCGCCTTATGGATAGATTCCATCGTATGGCCCTTCAACGGTGGCAATAATTCAAAAGTAAACAGAGGTTTTTTTGCCTGTGCAAGAATATCGGTAACTTTCATTGATCACCCCTCGTTATGAGATTTCATCTGTGTCGACAGCGTATAAGCCATCGTCTTTTCAAGATTTTCGCTGGAAACCTGTTTATAGTGAGCATAACATTCCAATTGGTCTGTCCCAATAGGTCCCAACGAAAAATAATCACAGCCAGCTCCTACAAAGTAGAAGCCACACACTGAAGCTGCTGGCCTCATAGACAACCCCTCAGTCAACTCTACACCTATGCGTTCTTCAGCACCTAACAGTGAAAAGATCTGGCGTTTCTGTTCGTGATCTGGTACTGAAGGATATCCAATTGCAGGACGAATTGAAGGAGTCCCTCTATGTTCCCACCATGTATCTGAAAGCATTGATTCAAGGTATCCGCTTAAAGATTCTGCCAATCGATCCGCTAACATACCGACTAACAGTGCCCGATAATCATCACCGGACTCTCTGTACTGAGAAATAACTGTGTCCACTCCCAACCCGGCTGAAGCCACAAACATACCGATTGTATCTACTTCTGTATCGTGAATGTAGTCAGCAAAAGAACGATATAAACCATCTCTTCCCTGAGTCTGCATACGAAGGAAATCAAACTTTGTTGTGGAATCACCATGAATAACCGCTATCGATTCCGAACCGATCTTGCGTGCAGGGAAAAGGCCGACCACTGCTCCGAATGCCTGGGAGAATAGCGTTCGTATCTCAGGCAGAATCAGTAAATTTTCTGCATCCTGTCGTAGTGTTTCTGCTTCAGAAGACTTTATAGGAACCTTCCACGCCGATGCTACCATATTCCAGTTAATCCGCTGGATAAGAGTCTCTAGGGGTACGGTTTTCAGTACATGGATCCCAGAAGAAACTGGCATTGGAGCTGGCAAGGTTTTTATAAATTTTTGACTTCTTGCTTCATCAAGTGATACGATTTGAGCTTTATCCTGGGAATTACGCGTAGAACGAATCTGATGGAATTTTTCGGCCACCTTCTGCTTGTATGCAATCCTCTCATGCGACACAAGCTTTCGTGCAACTAACACTGCATGTGAAGCATCTGTGGAATGAAAAACTCTACCAGGGTATAGCGGCTCTAATTTGATTGCAGTGTGCTCTTCACTCGTTGTTGCGCCTCCAATCATGATAGGGGTGGGTAAATTGTGTTCTTGAAATAGTCGACATATAGTGGCCATTTCAGATAGTGATGGAGTAATAAGACCACTTAATCCTACGATTGAGGCATTATGGGAAATAGCTGCATCCAAGATATCCTGAGCAGATACCATAACTCCCAAATCGATAATGGTGAAATTGTTGCAGGTGAGAACCAGAGACACAATATTCTTTCCAATATCGTGTACATCGCCATGCACAGTTGCCAGTACTACCGTCCCGCTTGAATTTTCCTTACCAGTACTTTCAATTTCCAATCGAGGCCGGAGAAAATCAACCGCCCGTTTCATAACTCGAGCAGACCGGACAACCTGAGGGAGAAATAGCTTACCTTCTCCAAAAAGAGTGCCGACACGATTCATTCCATCCATTAGCGGACCCTCAATAATGCTCACAGCATCGATGTGATGAGCCTCCTTCAAATCATCTAACAGGTATGAATCATCCCCAACAAGCAGTGCATGTTTGAGACGCTCTGTAACTGGAAGTTCTCTCCACAGATTATTCAATTCCTTTTTTTTATTCTTATGAGAATCTGAAGACCAAATTGGCAATTCTGCTATTTCTATCAACGCCTCTCGGTCATCAATCGGATTTTTCGATTCAGCAAGTAGAGCTCGTCTGATTATCGTTGCTGCTTTTTCAGGAATGGAGGATATTTCTACTCGAGTTGTAGGGTTTACAATAGCCATACGAAGTCCTGATTTAACAGCATAATCAAGAAAAATTGCATGTATAGCTTCTCTTAAGCTATTATTTCCTCTAAACGAAAAAGAAAGATTGCTCACCCCGCCACTAATAGAAACACGAGGAAACCGGGAATGAATCCATGAAACAGCCTGAATAAAATCACGTGCATATCCATCATGTTCATCAATTCCAGTAGCTATTGCCAATACATTCGGATCAAATATTATTGCTTCAGGAGAACAAATACCGTGGTCTATCAATAAAGAGTATGCCCGCTCAGCTATAACACATTTCCGCTCGTATGTATCAGCTTGCCCCTCTTCATCAAAGAGCATGACTACCATTGCCGCACCCATTCGAGCTATATATGAAGCACGAGAAAGAAACTGCTCCTCCCCTTCCTTAAGACTTATTGAATTCACAATCGGGCGACCTTGAATCTCTTTTAGTGCAGTTTCAACGACTTCCCAATTTGAAGAATCAATCATGAAAGGGACACGTGCAATTTCCGGTTCAGCCCCCGCAAGTCGAAGAAAGGTAATCATTGCTTCAACAGGGTCGATTAAAGGATCATCCATACAAATATCGATTACCAGTGCTCCCTGCTCAACTTGGTTTCTGGCAATAGATAATGCCTGGCGAAAATTTTTCTCTTTAATGAGACGTGCAAACTTACGGGAACCCGCAACGTTTGTCCGCTCTCCAATAGTAATATAGGTTTGAAAGTCCAATTCTTTTAGCGGCTCTAGACCACTGGCAAGAATAATTTGATGGTTGTCGGGAAAAGGCCGAATCTTACCTTTCTTTGCACAGGAAACGAGAGCTGAAATATGGTGCTCTGTGGTTCCACAACATCCGCCGACAATGTTGAGTCTCCCCGCTGACAGCTCCGGTTCAAGCAATCGGACAAAATCTTCAGGTGTCTGCAGGTACTGCCCTTCCTGATCCGGAAATCCTGCATTAGGATGAGCACTCGTACGAAATGGGGAACATTGAGCAAGTTTTTGAATAAGCGGAACCATCTCCTTTGCCCCAGTTGAACAATTTATTCCGAGTGAAAAAAGTGGATAAGAGGAAAGTGAGGAAACAAAGGCCTCAAGTGTTTGTCCAGACAGCGTTCGAGCACTCTTATCGCTGAATGTCGCAGAAACCATTATGGGTATTGAAACTGATCGCGTTTCACATACATTCATCGTAGCAACCAGAGCAGCTTTTGCAACCAGAGTATCGAACACCGTTTCTATTAAAATTACATCGACTCCTCCGTCGAGCAGTGCTTCAACCTGCTCAGTATAGAGAGAAACGAAATCATCAAAGGAGACATCACGAAATGCTGGATTATCGACAGAGGGCGACAATGACAATGACTTACCTGTGGGACCGAGAACTCCAGCGATAAAGGCATACCGATTCACATCCTCTTCTTCTATAGCCTCCACAGCTGCTCGAGCAATTTCCACCGCTGCAAGATTTATGTCGTATACAGAGTCAGAGAGACCGTACTCGGCAAGAGAAAAAGCGTTAGCACCAAAGGTATTTGTCTCAATAATATCGGCACCAGCTCTAAGATATGAAAGATGGATATCATAAATAAGACTACTTTCTGTGAGGTTAAGTAATTCATTACAACCGAATGGATGTTCTGCTCCGGAGATCTTCTGAATCATGGTCCCCATAGCACCATCGAGTACGAGCACCCGTTTGCCTGCCTGTTCAACCAGATATTCTGCACGTGTCATGCTGCATCTCCCATTTTTAATGTGACGAAGTGTATCAGGTAGGACCTCTCTTCTCAAGAGGAAGTCTCTTGCTCCTCTGACTGGAACAATTTATGATACAAATACTATGATACGACTCATCGCATTTCTTGGCAATAAAGGGGATATGTACTCAAAGACACGGCATAACGCAGGATGGATGTTCCTTGACTCATTTTCTGCGCTCACCATTCAGCTTCCCTGGCAAAACAAATTCCATGGCAGTTGGACAAAAGGGATACTGGCTGATGTTACAGTATATGTGTTGAAACCCATGACCTTCATGAATGAAAGCGGGAAAAGCTTTGGTGCAATGATTCGATATTTCTCTTTTCAACCACATGAGATTCTCATAGTTCACGATGATATTGAACTCCCTTTTGGCACAGCGAGGTTACAATTTGGAGGAGGTTTGGCTGGGCATAAAGGATTAAGATCGATCGCCGAGACAATAGATTCTAAAAAAATTCATCGTTTGCGTATCGGTATTGGAAGACCAAGCCGTGGGGACGTATCCAACTTCGTATTAGGACGTTTCAGTACAAATGAAGAGGCTGAACTTCCTTTGATTTTTTCAGGAGCCTCTCATCTGGTTCTTAAATGGATACAACAGGGGTGCAATGAAAAACACCTCCCCTTGAGTTATTCACTTGGTACCTGAAGCCTTTCTTGTTGACTCGAACGACACTGGAGGCGATACTGGAAACAGGTTTTTTAATAATAAGATAATGCAAACAACAGGGGGCAGACATGGCTGGAAGAGATTTTCGTATGGCTCGTAAAACACGAAAGGATATGGTATATGAGGATCCTGTATTTACTAGCAACGGAACTCTTGAAGGTATGTATGAACAGGCAAAGATGCTCGCTCATCGCTATAATACGCTTCAAAAAGAATCAGGTAGGGAATTTTTTCTCTCTGCTGCGAAGCTTCATGCAACCGGAGTTCTCCATGTTATCTATCAGACGGTAGTCTCCCGATTTCTTTCTGAACAGGACCATGACTTTTTTACACGGCTAACACCCCAAATCACGAAGAACCATTCATGTCAGGAAGTACTTGTCTTTTATGCACAAGAATTCCCCTCTCAACTTATTCGTAATGAACACCTAACAGCTCCGTACTTTATGGAAGAGACAACTCGCGGGTTCTTTATCCATCAGGTAATTCTAGAAAATCCAGCACTGGTGAAGGCCGCAAAGCCTCTAGTTAGACCTGATGGCATAAAGTTTCCTCCCGCATCATTGGCTTTGACTGCTCTTATGGGTGGTTTTACGAGATCAGCACCAGGACTTGGAAAACAGGATGAAGATCTTTTTTCTTTTCTTACTGCACCGGCGAAAGCACATCCCGACTCCCTTACCGCCCAGATAACCTACATTCTCAGGCAATGGAAGGATCTTCTCCCTGAAAATTTGCGAGGCTATCTACTCCGTGCAATCGACTATGTCCAGGAAGAAGAGAAACCTCGGTTTCATGGTGGAGGCCCAGGACCTTCTCATGTACTCTCCTTCGATGGTTCTGATTTAGAATATGAAGCATATAGTGCCGATCAAAACTGGATGCCAAACGTTATTATGCTGGCAAAGAGCACGCTCGTATGGCTTGACCAACTTTCTCGCTATTATGGGTACACTGTTGATACACTCGATAAAATTCCGGACAGGGAGCTCGATCTTATTGCTGAAAGAGGGTTTACTGGACTATGGCTTATAGGGTTATGGGAAAGAAGCAATGCCTCTAAACGTATTAAAAATCTTTGTGGGAATCCGGAAGCAGAGGCTTCTGCGTATTCATTGAAAGGATACGAAATTGCAGCCGCAATAGGTGGATGGAGTGCTTTAGAGCAATTGGACCGGAGGTGTAAAGCACGAGGCATCAGACTTGCCAGTGACATGGTCCCAAATCATACGGGAATAGATAGTGATTGGGTACTCCACCATCCCGAATATTTCGTACAGACATCATATCCTCCCTTCCCTTCATATTCCTTCAACGGAGAAGATCTCTCCCCAGATCCTCGCATTGAAATAAAAATCGAAGATCACTATTACGATCGAACTGATGCTGCTGTAACTTTCAGAAGGGTACATAAGGAGCGTCATGAAACAGCTTATATTTTCCATGGAAACGATGGAACCAGCATGCCATGGAACGATACTGCTCAACTTGATTTTCTCAATCCAAACACACGAGAAGCTGTTATTCAACAAATTTTACATGTGGCAAGAAATTTTCATATCATTAGATTTGATGCTGCAATGACCTTGGCTAAACGCCATATTCAGCGACTCTGGTACCCACAGCCTGGTAGTGGAGGAGATATTCCGGGAAGAGCTGATGCAGGAATGAGCGACGAAGAATTTTTCACGAGAATGCCACAGGAATTTTGGCGTGAGGTTGTTGACAGAGTTGCCTTGGAGGTTCCAGATACGCTCTTGCTGGCAGAGGCTTTCTGGATGATGGAAGGCTATTTCGTACGAACTCTCGGAATGCATCGAGTATACAACAGTGCTTTCATGCACATGCTTAAAAATCAAGACAACCAAAAATATCGTGATACCATAAAAAACACCATTAGTTTTGATCCCGAAATCCTTAAACGATTTGTGAATTTCATGAATAATCCGGATGAAGAGACTGCGATCGCCCAGTTTGGTAATGGTGACAAGTATTTCGGCGTGTGTACACTGCTTGCTACTATGCCAGGACTTCCTATGTTCGGGCATGGTCAGATTGAAGGATTTCGAGAAAAATATGGAATGGAATATCGAAAAGCATACTGGAACGAATATCCAGACGAGCACCTAATCGGTGAACACTACAGAAGAATTTTCCCCCTCATGAAAATACGATATGCCTTCAGTGGCGTAGATTTCTTTGAACTCTTTGATGTAGTCGACAATGGAAATGTTGCAGAATCAATTTTTGCTTACGTTAACGGAACAGAGGAACGAAGGACTCTTGTTCTCTATAACAACCAATATGAGGCAGCACAAGGCAGGATATTCTCCTCTGCCCCAAAGATGGTTCGTCAGGAAGATGGCTCGAGAACAACTAGGGTTATTTCACTCGGAGATGGATTAGGTCTTACGGTTGGCGGCAGACAGTTTACTCTATATGAAACCTTTCCAGACCGCCTTACATACATCATCCCGTCAATGAATATTTTTGATGAAGGATTGTGGGTTTCACTTCATGGATATGAAACCAGAATCCTCCTTAATATTCGTGAAGTTGAAGATTATGATGGAACTTATGAAGCTCTGTATGAGTATTTGAATGGAAGAGGAACTGCATCATTTGAGAGAGACCTTGCCACTATTCGGCTTCGTCCACTTTTCCAGGCATTAGATAATTTCCGTTCTCCTGCCATGTTTGATATTGTACGAGATATTGTTCATGGGAATCCTGTCAGAAGCAAAGATCTGCGGAAATTTATTCTTCTTGCTGGAGAATCGTATGCACGTCTCTCTGCACTATACGAAACACTTCCAAACACGACAATTGACTTGATTCCACCGCTGAAAAACGAAGTTCAGCCAAAACAATTACTTCAGGAAATCCAAAACTTGTGTGATTGTTTTAGTAACAAAGCTTCTTCAATCTTTTCCTCCGGGGGGAAGATTATGGATGAACTTCCAGTTATTATCCTTGCTTCATTATGCATGAAAGCATTTATTAAACCAGATACGGCAATGCATGAAGCAGGTGCAATTTCTGAATCACTATTGCTCCCAGTATTTTTCTCAGATGCCATTGCTCAAGTTGGAGGGGATGTCTCACTGTGGGAACCTATACTGAGAAGAAGTGGATACCTTTGCCTGGATATTCAAGAAGTTGCCATGGAAATACAAAAAGGAAAACCCTCTGCAAAACTGGTGCTGGAACGATTGTTTGATAGCCCGGAATTCAAACGATCTGTAGGATATAATGAGTATAATCGGGTTGAATGGTATCGAAAGGAGTCATTCCAAGAAACAGTATTTCTCATTGCTGTTGGAATCTGTATGCATGAGGGAACTGAACATCTCGACACGATGTCAAAGCTCCTGAGTTCCTGGATGTATGGTGATATGCGTTCAGCATATAAGGTGAGAACCCTGCTGGAACAAGTTAATTGACTTATAGATAACGATAGGATACTGTTGAAAATATGAAGACATGGATTACCTACCCGGCTGCAGTTATCTTTGGGATTTCGGCAAGTTTACTCTTACAGGATTGGCAACCGTACACTGTTGTATTACAGACGGTTGTTCCTGTTGCAAGACAAATCGGGATCTTTGTTCTTTTCCCTATAGTTTTCTCACTTACAACCGCTGCGGTCGCTTCATTGAGACGATATAAAGACACGGTCATCATTTTCTCGTCAGCAATTTTCTGGGGACTGTTCACAGCACTGATTCTAAGCTTCGTAGGTCTCGGTCTAGCTCTTGTCATCCCATTTGAATTCTCTGCATTTTCCTCTGCTAGTTCAACCGAAATTTTCCTTTTTGATTTTTCCACACTGAAGCAAATTGTCATGAATGATAATGCTTTTAAGTACTTCACACTTAATTCTGAGACATTACTTCCCCTCATAATCATAGCTGTAATCATCGGCATTGCACTTCGTCCCGACCGAGAGGCAATCCGACCTGCATATGTAGTAGTAAATTCCTTTGCTGAAGGCATGTTACGACTTGCCCGGATCTTTACGGTTATTGGACCTTTGTTACTACTCTTTATAAGTGCACAATGGTTTTCTACATTTCCTCTAGAAGTACTGATATCCAGTGAAAACTTACTCTTTGCAGGTGGTGTATTCGTTGCAATGCTTGCTGCACTATTCATTGTACTTCCACTTCTATTCGGCCTCTTTACACTCTTTAAGGGGGGCAATCCATATAGCATGATACTAGGGTCATTGGGAGCTCTGATTGCAACAGGATTTTCAGGAAATTTCCTCTTTGGAACTACACCCATTCTTGCTCTTTCACAGAAAAATTGTGGCGTTCGCAAACGAGTCGGTGGGATTTCCATTCCAATACTCACCATGCTTGGAAGAGGTGGAAGTGCCATGATAGCAACGTATGTACTGGTAAAAATGCTCCAAAGTCTCGGCACACCACTATCCCTGCAGACGTTAGTTTTTATTGCACTTTTTTCAGCATTGTTCTCCCTTGTATCCTCATTTTCTCCCGGGTTTGAAGTTATTTTCATTTTGCTTATGATTTTTCAATGGGTTCAAGCCGATTCAGGTATTATCTACTCCTCAGGTATTCTTCTGCTACTCCCAATACTTCGATTAACGTCTCTTATGGTTGATACCATGGTTACTGTATATGGAGCAGCCTTCGGCTCTCGTATAGTATCCCCTGCTGACCAAGTTTCAATCGAAGAGATGATGTAAGGATTATGAGCCAGAGAACCACAAAGATAGTATATACAGTAATTCATGGTTTATTGGCCCTTATGTTGATAGGTATGATTATATCAGTTTTTCTAAGGCAAATCATTCCATCACAAGGCATACAACGACCAAAAATCCCCTATATTATCCCTTCCCTACTTCATGTAATTCTCTCTTTTATTGGAATGATACCCGCACTCTTTCTTCCTGAAACGTCGAGAAATGAAATTGAAAGAAAACTCATGCCATTGATGTATATCGGGATTACTTTGACCAATATTCCGTTTCTTGTGTATATAACTGTGTTACATGGTGGAGTCTCCAATCTCGTGCTTCCTGCTCGAATCTATCTATTTGCTGTACTTTACTCTTTCATGTTGATGTTATTCATGGGGTTATTTCATCTGGGAATAAACACGAGTAAAATCACTCAGTTTACATTGCTTGGTGCAGCAGGATGTATGCTCATTGTAATTATGGCTCCCCTATCAATTTCGGCACATCCCTTGGAGCCAAACCGATGGATAACCGACAATACTTTCAGCCTCTTACCATTAATGATGAGTGTTCTTGCGGTATTCAACTATGTTGCCTTGTATATCCGGGAGAAGACTCAGCATATACTATTCCGAAGTGGGAGCATTTCTCTTGTCATCATAGGGCATTTTCTTTACCTCTCGCGAATAAACACCGCTACCGTCTGGATCGGTATTTTACTCTTTGCGGCAGGAATAGTGATAGGTATCCCACGAGGAAGGTTTAGTCAGCTCCAATAATAACGACCTCCAACAGAGAAAAGTACGCTGCATAGAGGTCGATTGAAAAGTGAATCGCGGACTGTGTTTTACTAATTCATCTCCACTATACTCGGATCGTAATCCATAGGTGGTTCAAAACCAAGCAAATTTATACACGTGGCAGCTAAAGAACTGATTCCTAGCCCACTTTTTAATTCAATGCTATATTCCCCGTTATAATTCGGGTCATACATAATGCACGGAACCGGATTCAGTGAATGAGAGGTTTTAGCTTTTGGTGATCCATCGGGTTTACGACTGACCGATCCATCCTTGGCATGTTCATACATATCATCTGCATTCCCATGGTCAGCAGAGAGTATGAGAATACCACCGGCGGCCTCAACAGCTTTCTTTAATCTCCCCAACTGAAGATCCATCGCTTCCATGGAACATAGGACCGCTTGGTAGATACCTGTATGGCCAACCATGTCTCCATTCGGGTAATTCATCTTTATAAAATCATACTCTCCCGATTTTAGGACATCAATAACAGTGTCGGTAATTTCAGCACACTTCATCCAAGGCCGCTGCTCAAACGGGACATTATCGGAAGGTATTTCTACATAGGTTTCAAGACTCTCATCAAACTTTCCAGAGCGATTCCCATTGAAAAAGTACGTTACATGCCCATATTTCTGTGTTTCGCTTATTGAGAATTGACGAACTTTACTTGCTACAAGATACTCAGCCATTGTTCGATCAATAGATGGAGGAGTAACTAAAAATTGAGCCGGTACATGAAGATCCCCATCGTATTCCATCATTCCTGCATACTCAACTTTAGGACGCCTCTTCCGATCAAACTCTTGAAGCGTCTCTGCCTCAAAGGCTTTTGTAATCTCCAAGGCTCGATCTCCACGAAAATTAAAGAGAATAACGCTATCACCATCAACAATTTGTCCTACAGGAACATCCTGTTGAGCGATAACGAATGGGGGAAGATCCTGATCAATTGCTTTTGTTTCATTCCGTAACGTCTCAATAGCTTCGTGTGCACTGGTAAACATTCGACCCTCTCCCAGTACGTGAGTTTCCCAGCCTCTTTTCACCATATTCCAATCGGCGTTATACCGATCCATGGTAATGACCATCCGACCGCCGCCACTGGCAATTCGTGCATCAAAAGACTCGTCATTCAGAGAAGTAAGAAATTCTTCAAATGGATCAACATATTCAAGTGCACTTACTTCGCCTACATCGCGCCCATCGAGTAATGCATGAATACGAACTCGAGCAACGCCATCCTCTTTTGCTTTTACAATCATCTTTCTCAGATTATCGATATTTGAATGAACATTGCCATCCGAAAGAAGGCCAATAAAATGGAGTGTCCCTTCTGTTTTTTCAACCTGATGTATAAGTTTCTTCCAGGTATCTCCTGTAAACATCGCTCCAGATTCTATTGATTTTCCGACCAATTTTGCACCTTGAGCAAAAACACGACCACATCCTATTGCATTGTGACCGACCTCACTATTTCCCATATCGTCGTCTGATGGTAATCCCACTGCAGTTCCATGTGCTTTGAGCTTTGTCCAGGGAGCTGTTTCGTACAGATTTGATAGCGTGGCAGTTTTTGATTCAGCAACGGCATCACCTTCTTTAAATTTACCAAATCCGACACCATCCATAATAACGAGGACGACGGGACCTTTTCGCGATATTTTACTGTGTTTCTTCAATGGTTCCACCATAATACATTTCTCCTTGGTCGTGACTCTATAATCACGTTATGTTGAATATACGTATAGAAATCAGAGAGGTAAAGTCGCAGCTTTAAGCCACGCGGACTCAGGTTCAGAAAGTTTGCCGGCTAACTCGGAGTATACCCATCCATGGTAGGCATCAATCATACCCTTTTCTCCATCCGACAGAAGTGCAGTATCAATAAGCCTTCGTTCGAATGGGCACAGTGTAAGCACATCGAAGGCATAAAAATCACCGAATTCGGTTGTTCCAGCTGGTTGTACCACAAGCAGATTTTCTATTCGAATCCCGTATTGTCCTTCCCTGTAGATCCCCGGTTCATCACTGAGAATCACGCCAGGTTCGAGAGGTACTGAAATGGGTGCAGGTGAGATTTTTTGCGGGCCTTCATGCACATTCAAGCAGAACCCAACTCCATGTCCTGTTCCGTGCCCATAGGAAAATCCTACTTGCCACAGATATTGCCTTGCTAATACATCGAGCTGATATCCACAAGTCCCAGAGGGGAACCGTTGTGCTGCTAATGAAAGATTCCCCTTGAGAACTAACGTGTAATCCCTCTTCATTTGTTCTGTAGGTTCGCCAAAGAGTAGGGTACGTGTTACATCAGTGGTTCCACATCGATACTGACCTCCTGTATCGAGAACCAGTAAATTATCACCATCAAGACGAACAGAAGAGGCTTCTGTAGCACTGTAATGAGCTAATGCCCCATGAGCACCAAATCCTGCGATTGGAGAAAAGGAGGGTCCTATATACTCTTCATGGTCCGCTCGCAACTCTTCCAGCCTTTCTGCGATGGAAATTTCTGTATACTGTCGTTCACCTAGATCGATTTCGGCGAGAAGCCGGACAAGCGCAAGCCCATCTAACACATGGGCTCTTCGCATTCCTTCAATTTCCACTACAGATTTTTGGGCTTTCAAGTCTGTAGAAATATCGCGTCCTTCAACTATCTGAATACCCACAGGTATAGAACTTTGAATCCGAACATTTGTCTTTTCTGGAGCAAGATAAAGCGTATCTGTCTGTATAAAACCAGTCTCAAGATAGGAAAATATTTCTTCATACGGTCGAAGTTCACACATCTCTGCCAATGTATCAGAAAGGGATTCATGAAAGTGCTTTGGATTAGAAAAGAGAACAACATCATGCATACCGATGAGTAGATATGAAAGAAACACTGGATTGTAGGTAATATCCGATCCCCTGAGATTGAGTATCCATGCAATATCGTCTAATGAAGAAACAAGCGTATGAGAACACCCCTTATTTTTTAATATCTTTCTTATCTGATCAATCTTTGACTGTGCAGAGATACCAGCAATCGCTAAATCCTGAGCATAGACAGGGTTACATGGAACAGCCGGTCGATCCTCCCAGAACAGATCAAACCAATCTTCGGTATATACGAGCGTTATCTGTTTCTTTGCACACTCACTGCGTATAGATCGGGCTAAAGCAATAGAAAGATACTCCCCTACCACTCCGACTGTTGCATTATATGAAAGATGTTCAACTAACCAATCAACCGGGTCAAGAACTTGAGGAGCTCCTTGTTTCTGCAAGGTATAAGAGGTCCCCTCTATTTGTTGAGCCCCTTGAATATAATAACGAGAATCAACCCAAAGCATTGCATGATCTTGGGTTATCACTACTGTACCTGCAGAGCCGGTAAATCCTGAAATCCAGGCTCGAGTCTCCCAGCATGAAGCAACATACTCACTCCCGTGAGGATCACTTCCATGAATTACCCAGGCATCAATGTGCTCGTCTACCATTTTTTTTCTTACTTGTATGAGTCGCTGTGCTATATCGGACACAAAGTCCCCCCTATTTTGAATGTCTTCGTTTACTTTTTGCTGTAGGAGCCTTCTGCCTATTTCCAAAAGAAAGGAAAAGAACTCCTGCAAGGATCATAATAAAACTGAGCATCTGTCCCATTGATATATTTAGAAAGGAGTGGAAGAGTGCCGTTGGTTCGGATTGCCCGCCCCATGACAATAAAAACCCTAAATGGGCATCAGGTTCACGGAGATATTCAATAAGGAATCGAACTGTTCCATACCCAATGAGATACCAACTTAACGTGTATCCGGGGAATTTATTCCGTTTTCTGATAACGAACCATAAAAACAGCCAGAGGATCACACCCTCAAAAAGAGCTTCGTATAGCTGGCTGGGATGCCGTGGAAGATTTACCATTGCCCCTGCAATATAATCTATTCCAACAGTATCTGCGATATCACGCACCCAAGCGTAGTTCGTTGAAAAGGAGGGAGCGTTAGGG
Organism: uncultured Spirochaetaceae bacterium; assembly: GCA_964616275.1. Lineage (GTDB taxonomy): Bacteria > Spirochaetota > Spirochaetia > Sphaerochaetales > Sphaerochaetaceae > CAYZJV01. The sequence goes on from CAZTUL010000022.1 coordinate 25,464, forward strand.
AAGACAATTGCCCAGGGAGCTGTAGTAACTCTTCCCCAAAGCTCACCATTTATAAAGTTTCCAATCCTTCCAAACGTGTATCCAAGTGGTATACCTGCGACTAACGTATCGGCAATATTGAGAAAATTCATGTGGTACCTTCGAGAAAAGAGCAAGGCTCCAGCCACCGCTCCAACCAAACCTCCATGGTAGCTCATTCCTGGAAGTCCAACAAACTGTCCACTTCTAAAAGGCCAAAATATGAGCCAAGGGTTTTTCCAATAGAAAAACGAGCCATCGTAGAACAGTGTGGAAAAGAGCCGAGCTCCTAAAATAAGTCCAGCAATGGTAAACAAGAACAGGGTGTATGCATCATCGGTAGTGACTTTAATCAATCCAGCATTTCTCTGACGAATAAATAAGACAAAGGTAATCGCAAAAGCCACTAGATACATAAGGCTATACCATCGAATCGGCAATCCCGGTACTACTAGGGGAGATAACCATGAAGGATATGCTATAAAGTGAAACATGGCGGAAGTGTACGATGAGATTCTTCGATGGTCAACCACACAGAAGTGGCCGCTCCTGCTGAAATGATATATATTATCTGTATGAAAAAGATCAAATTCATCGCTACATTGGTTGTTCTATTGGCGAGTATCAATCAGGTAGTCGCAGCTACCGGTATTGATGAGCAATTGATTCCTGCCCTCTTCACAGGAACTCCTAAGACGAGTTTTTCGCAGTCACCGAAAGATGAAATTTCTGTAAATATGCAGAAATTGGAATTACTCTATCGTCTGGTCGAAAGAGATTTCCTTTTTGATATTGATCATAAGGCAGTATATGAAAGTATGGCTAAGGGATTATTTTCCGGTCTGGAGGATGACTACTCTGCATATATTCTGAGCAAAGATGCCGCTGATTTCAGTGAGGATACAAGTGGTACGTATGGTGGAATCGGTGCTTACATCTCAAAAAATTATTTGGAGTATCGTGACTTTACTAAACCAGAAACATATATGATTAATATCACCTCAGTCTTTCCTGGATCCCCTGCTGAAGCGGCAGGTATACGTGCTGGAGATCTCATAAGTCATATAGATGGAGAATCTGTAGAAGACCTGGAGGCAACAGAAGCTTCGCATGCATTGAAAGGAACCCCAAACACACCTGTGATATTAACGATTAAACGTGGCCAAAACACTTTTGACGTTACCGTAATACGAAAGATAGTTACAGTCCCCACAGTGTCAAGCGATATTATATATAACCGTATTGGATACCTGCAGATAACTCAATTCACAAACTCAACAGGAGATCAGGTAAGGGATAACCTTATCGAGTTATTAGATTCAGGCATCTCCTCTCTCATCATCGATCTCAGGAATAATCCTGGAGGAATTGTTGATGCAACATTAAGTGTTGCTGACATGCTGCTTTCAGATAAGACAATCGTTCATGTACATAGTAAAAGCCCATCAGAAAACAGAACCTATGTCTCCTCATCACGGGTTCTTGTACCTCAGGATATGCCCATTGTTGTCCTTGTTAATAAGGGCTCAGCTTCGAGTTCGGAAATTCTTGCCGGGGCTCTTAAAGATAATAATCGGGCTACACTTGTTGGTTCAACTTCCTTTGGGAAAGGCCTCATTCAAATTGTCTCCCCATTTGGAGATGGATTCTATACCCTGACTACCAGCCAGTACCGGACTCCCGGCGGGAATGATATTCATGAGGTTGGAATCCCTGTCGATATTGAAGTTGAAGACTATACTATTGAAGATGAGGATATGGAAACCTATCTTGAATTCATTAATAGTGGAGCCATAGAAGACTTCATTGAAGTACACCCGGAATTCTCCGATAACACTATGGAACTTTTTATGGATACGGTAGTAGGAGATAATCCTCCACTGAATAAAGAGGTATACAGACTGCTGCTTAGACGGGAATATCTTTTCCAAATGCCGTACGATGAACGTCCGATTGCCGATCCCGAATACGATAAAGTACTTATGCGTGCAATTGATTTTTTAGAGACTGGTAGATAATGCGTATATATGTGCTCCCTCCGGATTACAAAGGATCTGAACACTATACAGTCAAGGGAAAAGATGTACACTATCTTACGAAAGTTCTTAGATTACGGGAGAAATCACATTTTACAGGAAGAGACTCCTTTGGTACGTTATGGGATCTTACCATGGAATCTATCTCAAAACAGGCTTGTCTTCTTACCTGTAAAAAACTTATAGATAAGCCATCAACAACAACCGATACGCTTCCTGAATTTCGTGGTCCTTTTCCGGAGATCCATCTGTACCAATCTATATGTAAAGGGAAAAAGATGGATCAGATTATTCGGCAAGCAACAGAGCTCGGTGTACAGAGAATAATTCCAGTACAGAGTCAATTTAGCGTTGTGGATTTAACAGGAAAAGAGGATGAAAGAACACTTCGATACGAAGCTATTGTAAAAGAGGCTATACAACAAAGCGGTTCTCCTGTTATGACACACATTTCCCCACCAATTACCTGCAAGGATATCGCAGAGGACTGGAATCATCGGGGAACTGCTTGCGTACTGCACCAGGTTGCCATTGAGCAGCAGCAAGACCTCTTCACAATTCTAAAAAAGCATTGTACACATACCCCTGAGAAACCTTTCGGACTTGTTATTGGACCCGAGGGTGGATTTTCAGATGATGAAGTAGCGTCTCTTATTCATGCTGGGGTTTATCCGATTCTACTCAAAACCAATATACTACGAGCCGAAACAGCAGCGATTGCATCTCTCGCAATTGTTCAACATTATTTAGTTGACTCTCTGTAGCAAATTTTCGACATGGTAGAACCTCTTCTTCCCATGCATGCTGGTGTGACACTACAAAAATGTACCATGGTTATGAGGAGGTTCGGGTGTCTCTCTATCTGATTTCGAAGGATCACAAACTCCGGAGTTCTATTAATCGGCAGCTGAAGTTAGGGTGTGTTACCATCACAAATCTCAATCATCTGGATAACGTTACTGCAACACTGAATAAAGACGCAGATGCAATACTATTGATTGACGAAAAATTCTCTCAGAATGGATTACGGTCAACTCTTCGAATGCTGCTGCAAGCAGAAGTCCCAGGGAAAAAAATTATCCTTACAAACGATCCATTCACCGTTCATACAGAGGGCTTCGTGTGGGATGGTACCTATGGGTTCCTCTCTCGAACGGCTTCAATTGAACAATTGATAGACTGTGTAGTCCAATCATCTGGAATTCAGGCCATTCGCAATCATCTGACCGAATCGCAAATAAGACGTCACGATACACAACATGAAGCTCAGGACCTTGCTATGAAATTAGTGGGCAAATCATCGGCAATACGCACAGTCAGAACAATCATCACTCGAGTAGCCCCTCTGTTCTCCTGCGTTCATATTGAGGGGGAAACAGGGACTGGGAAGGAGGTGGTCGCTCAACTTATCAGAGAAAGATCGGGAACACCAGACCCGTTTGTTGAGATTAACTGTGCCGCTATTCCACAGAGTCTTGCAGATACACATCTGTTTGGAAGCGAACGCGGTGCGTATACAGATGCAAAAGAGGCAACCCCAGGTTATATTTCTCGAGCACATGAGGGAATACTCTTTCTTGATGAATTGGAAGATTTACACACATCAATTCAAAGCAAATTGCTTCGATTGTTAGAGACCCATAGGTACAGAAGGGTGGGAAGCATGATACAACGAGTTTCAAAATTCAGGCTAATCACTGCTTCGAATATTCCTCTTCACCAACTGATAGAGCAGAAAAAACTCAGACAAGATTTATATTATCGGCTTAATAAAATTATAATATCCATTCCTCCGTTACGGGAAAGGAAAGAGGATATACCACTACTGATTTCCCATTTTCTCACAAAAATTGGGGAGACTAGATTGCCCGATGATGAGACACTTTCTCGTATGATCAATTATTCATGGCCAGGCAATGTTCGAGAACTTTATCACGAATTGGAACGTCTATCTGTTTTTGCTCCTCATGAGGCTCAAGCACTCTCATTCAAAGAAATCCTTACAGATTCGGTATTAAATTTATAATTCTTCCAAAACTTTGTTATGTGATTTGTAATGAAATTTTTTGTTGTATAAGGTTGTGGATAACTTGTGGATGATATAGGGTGTTTCACTAGCTAACTTCCTATATTAAAGCCAATAATTCTTATATAAGTCTTCGACAATCCTTATGTAGTTAAAATGCAAGTAATTCTTTTGTAATAAATAAGTTGACGGCAATATGCCGAATTGTATTTCATATTCACAAAACCTAGTTGACAAGTTATGTCTGATATGCATATCCCCAGAGAGAGGACAAGGTTGTGGATAACTTGTTAATTAGTGTTGGACGAATTGTGTGCAATGGGTCTATATATAGGTGGAAATCCTTGAAAAATAAGTGATTAAGCCAAACGTTCAATATGTGCACCTACACCAATGAGCTTCTCAGACAACCGCTCATATCCACGTTCAATCTGATAAATATTTTGAATAGTCGAAACCCCGTCTGCACAAAGAGCAGCAATGACTAGGGCCATTCCAGCTCGGACATCCGGGCTAGAAACCTCCGCAGGTTTTAGCAAAACAGGACCGTTGACTATCGCCCTGTGTGGATCACAGAGAATAATATCTGCTCCCATTCGAATTAGCCAGTCAATGAAGAACATACGAGACTCATACATTTTCTCATGAATAAGGACTGACCCAATCATCTGAGTGGCAGTAACTGTTATGATACTTAATAGGTCAGCGGGGAATCCAGGCCAGGGGGCATCATCAATTTTATGAGTCTGTCCATTTATCGTCTTTTTCATCATTCGAGACTGCTCTGAAGGAATTACCATAGAGCCGTTTTCTGTATACTGCCACGAGACGCCAATTCGGGAGAATCCCTTCTCAATCATAGGGAGTTGGGCAGCATCAATGCCAGTAAGTTCTAATGAGCCACGCGTTGCAGCGGCAAGTCCAATAAAAGACCCAATTTCCATATAGTCTGTTCCGATAGTAAATTCTGTACCTGCAAGACCCTCTACTCCTTCTATGGTAAGAAGATTTGAACCAATCCCATGGATCTGAGCTCCCATAGACACAAGTAGATGGCATAAATCCTGTACGTGTGGTTCACACGCCGCATTACTGATGATTGTTTTACCTTTAGCAATAACCGAGGCCATAATTATATTCTCAGTAGCTGTAACTGATGCTTCATCAAGAAACACCGGTGCACCGTGGAGTCTGGTTCCCGTTATCTCTAAATATCCATCATCACTTATTCTACATCTACTACCGAGAGCCTCTAATGCGAGAAAATGCGTGTCGAGGCGTCTGAACCCAATAACATCTCCACCTGGCGGGGGCAAGGTTATATGACCTCTTCGTGTAACGAGAGGACCAACGAGGAGAAGAGAAGCTCGAATCGCATCAACTAATTTAGGAGGGAGTGTTTCACTGTGAATCATTATTTGAAAATCGGTGGTTATGGTTACTGAATTCTGTGAAATCCACGTTACTTGTGAACCAAGACAGCGAAGAAGTTCAAGCATCACCTCTACATCTTCGATTCTAGGGATGTTATGGAGCGTCACAGGATCATCGGTGAGAATTGTTGCTGCTATACAGGGAAGAGCCGCATTTTTGTTCCCACTGATAGCAACAGAACCATGTAGTGGAGTTCCACCTGTAATCCTATAAATACTCATACGGCTATGGTACAGGGGAATACAGCATTTGACAATCCAGTTGAATCGATAGATAAAGCCGAGTACTATAATCACATGAAAACGCAAAA
>CAZTUL010000023.1:0-29472 GCA_964616275.1 uncultured Spirochaetaceae bacterium
GCGGTTCTGCAGATTAGAAATGTCTCCATTCAGTTCAAGCAGATTGATGGAGCTAACAATCAATTATTCGTTTCTAACAACGTCGGTATTGTTCCCGCCATTGCTATCTACAGTGAGTACCGATTCCCATTTGGGCTCATTCTCGGTGCCGATATTGCCGGATCGTATGCAAATTCTGCAATCATTAACGGGGCAGACTTTAAATTCACCGGTTCTATTTTGGATGCATCTCTACGATTGGGGTATATGGTTGCCGACAACTGGGAACTTTTTGGAACTGCCCGTTTCTTCGGAGGTACTTCCGATGGTGAGAGTAGTAACATTAACAGAACGTGGACAGAGACTACGCAACCGTATTCACAGAACAATATTGCAACACTCACAGCAACTGTTGGAGTGAAGTGGGTCAACTAGAAAGCCAATAGTCGTTGCCAAGACACCTCTCGGTGATTTACACTAGCTGTGTACGTTGTTTGGAGGTGTCATGGTTCCCTATATTCCCCATACCGATGCAGACCGTGAGCAGATGCTCCGGGCTATTGGTGTTACATCGATTGATGAACTCTTTGCATCGGTACCACAAGAGTTATGTAATTCATCAACGTTGACTTTGCCCAAGTCATTAGCTGAAGAAGAGGTTCTCAGGCATATAGAAGCTCTAGCCAACATGAATACGATTGGCACATCATTCCTCGGTATGGGGATGTATGACCGAATTATTCCCAGTGCGGTAACTGAACTGGCTTCTTTACCCTCTTTTGTGACAGCATATACCCCATATCAACCGGAAATCTCTCAAGGATTGCTTCAAGCGATATTCGAATTTCAATCAATGGTCTGTCAGCTTACTGGTCTTGAAGTATCCAATGCATCATTATACGACGGTCATACTGCTGCTGCAGAGGCAGCTGCTGTAATGCTTGCGAGTAAAAGAAAAAGCTCTGTTATTCTAGTTTCAGATACGATTCATCCTTTTACACTCTCTGTGCTCGAAACGTGGGCACATGGAACTGCATTTACCGTAATTCCCGTGGCTGAATGTAAGCGAGTAACCGACATTGCAAGCATTATTGATAGGCTTGATGAATCTGTTGCTGGAGTTATCGTGCAAAGTCCGAATCGATATGGATTCATTGAAGATTACACCGGTTTGGCCGATGCAGTTCATGCAAATAAGTCGCTGCTCACCATTTCAAACGATCCGCTTTCATTGGTATTGCAACGGTCTCCAGCTGAATGGGATGCCGATATTGCAGTCGGTGATACACAACCACTGGGGTTGCCTGTTGCATTCGGAGGTCCCTCTTGTGGTTATATGGCAGCACGGCAAACTCTGTTACGTAAATTGCCAGGAAGAATTGTGGGTCAAACCGAAGATGTTGATGGTAAAAGAGCTTACACACTTACACTTCAAGCACGTGAACAGCATATCAAACGTGAGCGAGCTACGAGTAATATCTGTTCAAATCAAGCACTTGCAGCACTTACTACTACCATTCATCTATCTCTTGTCGGGTATGCTGGAATGTACGAAGCTGCTCAACAGAGTTGGGACAAAGCACACTATATGGCATCTCAATTGGAAGGGCTTCCCCATGTCATGGTTGGAGGTGGGACTCCTTTCTGGACAGAATTCCCGCTACTTTTCGATACCATAGAACATATGGAGGAGTGTCTCGAAACACTCAGGTCCCATACTATTCATGGCGGAGTACGCTTAGGAACTCTAACTGGGAGACCATCTGATGCCGCCACTCTGATTGTTGCTGTGACAGAGAAGAGAACACGATCCGAGATAGATGCATATGTAGAAGTTGTCAGGGAGGTGCTGGAATGAGTATACCACTTATCTTTGAACTATCTCGTCCCAATAGAAGAGGGTATCGGTACCCGGCATCTGATGTTCCAAGGTCTCAACACCTTCCTGAGTTCCTTTCACGATCTATACCACCGGTACTTCCTGAAGTATCTGAGCTCCAGGTGGTACGACATTTTTCGCATTTGGCAAAGATTACTTATGGAGTTGATCATGGGCTTTATCCGCTCGGGTCTTGTACCATGAAGTATAATCCGAAAATGCATAACCAGGTTGCTCGCCTCTCTGGATTTACTCAACTTCATCCCTTACAGGATGCCAATACTGTACAAGGGGCTCTTGGTCTTATGTATCACCTCCTGGAAGCGTTATCGAGCATTACCGGCATGGCTTGGGGTACTCTACAGCCAGCTGCCGGGGCTCACGGAGAATACACAGGACTTAAAATCATAAAATCGTATCATGCACAACGAAATGATATGAAAAGGACTAAAGTTATCGTGCCAGTGTCGGCACATGGAACGAATCCAGCCTCTGCTGCTCTGAATGGTTTTTCTGTAGTGGAAGTCCCCACCGATTCACGGGGTATGGTAGATGTTCATGTGTTGGAAAATTATTTGGACGATACCGTTGCAGCCATCATGCTCACCAATCCCAATACATTAGGGTTCTTTGAACAGGATATACTCGCCATAGCTAAACGGGTACACGAAAGCGGTGCCTTGCTCTATTACGATGGAGCAAACCTGAACGCAATTATGGCACAAGTGCGACCTGGGGATATGGGGTTCGATGTAGTACATCTCAACCTTCATAAGACTTTTTCCACACCTCATGGGGGCGGCGGTCCGGGAGCAGGTCCTGTCCTGGTGACTGAGACGCTTCGACCCCTACTTCCAAATCCAGATATTGTATACGATGGGACACACTATGTTCTTAATTGGGATAGGCCGAGCAGTATTGGGAAGGTCAGTGGTTTCTGGGGGAATTTTCTCGTGCTGGTTCGTGCGTATGCGTATATACGTACTATGGGAGCTGAGGGATTGAAGAGTGTATCACAACATGCAGTGTTGAATGCGAACTATTGTCTCAGCAGATTGCGATCAGTCTTTAACCATCCTTATGGATCTCGTTGTATGCATGAGTTCGTACTCTCTTTACAGAATTTTAAGGATCTCTACGGAGTAGGTGCACTCGATTTTTCAAAGGTATTACTCGATCGAGGCTATCATCCTCCAACGATGTACTTCCCTACCATTGTACACGAAGCACTCATGATTGAACCAACAGAGACAGAATCGCTTGAAGATTTGGATGAGTTTATTTCTGCTTTAATCGAGATTGCACAACTTGCAGCTGAGAATCCACAGGCACTCTTGGAAGCTCCCGTTACTACAACGGTCCGCAGACTGGATGAAGTGAAGGCGGCGAAGACTCCTGTGGTATGTTGGAAGCCTTCAGACTCTCTAGTGAAGGGATAGGCTTTGATAAAAACGATTTGTCAATGGATGGTGGAGATGATATGGTTTTACCTATGAGACAGACACTTATTACGAATGGATTATTGGTGGATGCAGAGGGTTCAAAATATGCTGATGTATTCATTGAGGGGAGCCTCATAAAAAAAGTTGCTCCTAAGATTGATGCAGCTGACTATCCGGAGGCGCAGATTATTGATGCAGACGGATTGTGTGTTCTTCCAGGACTTATTGATGCACATACCCATTATCACCTGGTGTCACGGGGAACGGTCACTGCAGATAGTTTTTCAGAAGGTTCTCAACTTGCTGCATTCGGGGGTGTCACAACAGTCATCGACTTTGCAGATCACGATAAGACTCACACGCTATTAGAGAGCTCGAAAAAAAGAATTGATGCCATGAAACAGGGTATGGCTATTGATTTTGCATTGCATCAAGGTGTTTACGGCATGCATGATTCAATTGATCAGGAGCTCGAAGAGCTCGCACATGCTGGCATCACTACCATAAAGATTTTTACCACCTATAAGAATGTGGGGTATCTTATTGAGATGGAGGGGTTGCACAAATTATTTGCTGCATGTAAAAAACACCGGATTATGGTGAGTGCCCATTGTGAAGATGACGATCTCATCGAGTCTATCAATCAGGCTCACACGGGAACACACACTCCAGCAGATCATGCCACTTTGCGACCTGCCGAGGCTGAGTATCGGGCAATTAAGCATCTCGGTGCACTCGCTAAAGAGTATTCAATGCCCTTGTATATTGTGCATCTTTCCAGTGCTCAAGGCCTTGCGGCTGTACGTGAGCTTAGAAGTTTAGGGGTAGAGGTAACTGTTGAGACGGTTCCACACTATCTGTTTCTCGATTCATCACGATTGAACGGTCCGTTAGGTCCACTCTTTGTCATGACACCACCGTTACGAACTGAGCACGATAATCAAGTTCTTCAGGAGGCACTGAAAGCACACGAAGTTCAGGTGGTAGCAACAGATCACTGTTCTTTTACTCGAGAACAGAAGCTTGCTTCAGATGATTGTCGTACGATTTTTCCCGGCATACCGGGGACCGAGGAGTTGTTTCCACTGATGCATACATTTGCTCTAGGATCCGGCAAACTGGATCTTTCAGATGTTGTTACGTTACTCTCCACAAATCCAGCAAAATGTTTCGGACTCTATCCACAAAAAGGATCACTTTGTGAGGGGAGTGATGCGGATATCATTTTAGTAGATCCAAAGCATGAATGGACTATTACTGCTGATTCAGTGCATACGCAAGCTCATTATTCACCCTACGAGGATTTCAATGTTGTAGGGAAAGTCATACAGACAATTTTACGTGGGAACACCATCATGAATAGGGGTGTATATCATGGCGAGTCTGGATCCGGGAAGTTCCTCAAAGCAAGTGTCCCTGGTGTATATATCGAATAAAAACCTTACTCTTTAACGGCCAAGGTACATTCGTCTGAGAATCCATTCGGTGAGTCTGTCCGGGAATACTCGTTTAAGAGCCATGAGGAGTGAATAGGAAAACCCGACTACTGCACGCACGGGAGGATTTCTTTTCGCTGCAACCTGCAAGACTTTTTTTGCTACCGTATGTGCAGGATATCCGGATTTTTCATCATGCTCCATCTTTGCAATTGCACGAAGTGCTTCTTGGGCATATGGAGAGGCTTCAGGAGTTACCACAGCTCGTCTTCCTGTGAAAGCTGTAGCAGTGTCTCCAGCCTCAATAATACAAGAACGAATACCAAATTGAGAACTTTCCATCCTGAGGGCTTCTACATAGGCCTCAAGAGCAAATTTTGATGAACTGTAGTGACTCTGGTATGGAATGCTTAATCTACCGGCAATAGAGCCCAACACCAGAACTGTACCAGCTCCACGACTACGCATGAGAGGGAGAAAGGCTCTGTTGACGCGGACAACCCCAAAATAGTTTGTTTCAAATTGATTATAGATGCTTTCCAGGGGAGTATCTTCGGCCGGTCCTCCAATACCAAATCCCGCACAATGAATTACAGTCCCTATTCCATCTCCAGTAGCCTCTAGAGCTTCTTTCCAAATACAATTTACTTTCGCTTCAACAGAATCATCTTGAGTCACATCCATGGATGACAGGTGTACAGAGGATGGAAGAGGAACATTAGAGGTACCGGAGCGGGAGACCCCCCACACCTGGTACCCTTGTTGAGAAAAAAGTTGAGCACAGGCAAGTCCGATACCAGAACTTGCACCTGTGATACACACATTGGTTCCAAAAGGTTTTTGATGCACTACTTTTCCTTTTTCTTCAGCAGGTCTCTTATTTCCGTTAGGAGAATGACATCAGCAGGAACCGCCGGTTCCGGAGCTGGTGCGGCAGCAACCTCAGCGGCTTCCTTCGCCTTCCTGGCTTTTTCTTGTTTTTCTTTAAAATTATTTATGGTACGAACCAATAAGAACACAACAAGAGCAATCAACAGGAAATCAATAATTGCCTGTAAAAAATTACCATATGTGAGTGCTAATTCCGGTACTGTTTCGGTGGCTTTTCGTATAACAATCTTAAGTGCAGCAAAGTTGGTACCACCAAGGATGATGCCAATGAACGGCATTACAATGTCATTTACGAGAGATTTAACGATAGCAGTAAATGCAGTACCAATAATGATACCAACAGCCATATCAAGAACATTTCCCCGAGAAATAAATTTTTTAAATTCTTCTACAACCCCTTTTTTTTCTGCCATCTTGGAGCCTCCTTAAAAGTGACTTATTGTATCATGTTAGTATACATAAAGCATAGCTGTGTTTTTCTAAGATGCTAGAATAAAAACATCCATACTTGTGGAATTTTCACCTACCTGTCTTTCTCTGCAGCACGATCAAATTCTGTTATCATCTCATGTGAAGGCTTTGCGGTGATGAGACTCACCAAGACGATGCAGAGTGCACTGAAAATAAATGCAGGAAGTAATTCATAGATTGCCCATCCACCACCAAGCGGAGCAATCACATTTTTCCAAATAACGACTCCGAGAAATCCTCCTACCATACCCACAACTGCACCAGCAAGCGTTGTGCGCTTCCAGAACAGGCTAAAGAGAATTAACGGTCCGAACGCTGCACCGAAACCGGCCCATGCATAGCTCACAATCCCAAAGATTGATGAGTTTGGATCGGTGGCGAGAAAGGCTCCAATAATAGCCACAATTATAATAGTAATGCGTGATAACCAGAGCACTTGTTTATCTGAGGCATCTTTTTTCAAAACACCCTTAAAGAAATTCTGTGAAACAGCACTTGCGGTCACGAGTAATTGTGAGTCACTCGTGCTCATGGTTGCAGCTAATATCCCACTTAATATAACACCAATAAAAATGATAAGTATTGGTGAAAAATTTCCCAAAAGTTGAGTCATTACAATGAATATGGTCTCACTTTGCGAGGCATATGCACTTGGATCAACTCCATCAAGTAATTGTGGAATTACAGCAGCTCCGACCAGACCAATACATACGGCAGCTCCCAAAGAAATGATAACCCAGGTCATAGCGATTCTTCGAGATCGTGTTAACTCGTTTGGGTTTTGAATTGCCATAAACCGCAAGAGTACATGCGGCATACCAAAATACCCTAGTCCCCATGCCATTGAGGATGCAATTTCTAGGAATGAAACTGGAGTAGCTGAATCTTGTATGCGGTTATAGCTGCTGAAGAGGCTTCCAAAGCCATCCATTGATGCAATTATTCGAGTTACTTCACCCGGTCCTCCCGCTTCAACCACACCTGCAATAAGAATGATAATTAGAGAGAAGAACATGAGTAGTCCCTGCATAAAGTCTGCAGTGCTTTCTGCCAGAAACCCTCCTACTATGGTATATACCACCACAACCAGAGCCCCAATAATCATCATAAGGGTGTAGTCAAATCCGAATAGGCTGTTGAACAGTTTGCCCAATGCAGCGAATCCCGATGAGGTGTATATAATAAAAAAGAAAAAGATAACCAAAGCTGAGATACTCATAAGTATTTTTTTCGAATCATGGAATCGGTTTGAGAAAAAGTCGGGAAGCGTTATTGAATTTCCCGCTATGTGACTATAGGTTCTAAGGCGATATGCAACAAATTTCCAATTGAACCATGTACCTACAGCAAGACCAATCGCAGTCCACCCCGCACTGGCAAATCCACTTAAATATGCAAGTCCTGGCAAACCCATAAGCAACCAACTACTCATATCTGAAGCCTCTGCACTCATGGCCGTTACCCAAGGTCCAAGAGACCGTCCACCAAGGAAGAATTCTTCAGTACTTTTGTTTCTTCTGCTATATACGAGTCCGACTACTACCACTAAAGCCATATAGATAATCATGCCGATAAATACGACAGTTTTTTCACTCGAAGTAAGAATGTTTACATTCATATTTCCTCCCTTAGAATGAGATAGTATCGGATATTGGTTTGAATGTGAACTGAGACTGCATAAAAATACAATTTCTTGTAACTTTATACGGATAGCTCCTACTTTCTTCTCTGATTGAATTTGTTGTATACTCGAAAAAGTAGATTAGTAGGGAGATACATGTTATGCAAACAGCAAAGAAACGCATATTGACCGGTGACAGAACCACTGGAAGATTACACCTCGGCCACTATGTGGGAAGCCTGAAAAGCAGGGCTGAGTTACAGGATACGTATGATACCTTTATCTTGCTTGCCGATATTCAAGCTCTTACCACCCATTTCGAACATCCTGAATTACTCAATGATAGTATTTTTGATGTAACGATCGATAATCTTTCGGTTGGATTAGATCCATCAAAAGTCACTATTGTGCAGCAGAGTGCAGTAAAGTCGATTGCCGAGATGACAGTTTTCTATTCTATGCTGGTGAGTGTGAACATCCTTCGTCACAATCCTACCATTAAAACCGAGGCAAAGCAGTACGGATACAGCGATCTCAGTTATGGGTTCTTGGGGTATCCAGTAAGTCAAACCGCCGATATTACATTCTGTAATGCAGACCTCGTTCCCGTTGGAGAGGATCAGCTTCCACATATTGAACTTGCTCGGAGAATTGTTCGAAAGTTCAATGGTATGTACGGAACTTCAATCGTGGAGCCACAAGCTAAACTCAGCAGCGTCTCCCGACTAGCCGGGCTTGATGGTAATGCAAAAATGGGTAAGAGTCTTGGGAATGCAGTCTACCTATCTGATTCTGCTAAAGAGGTTGAGCAAAAGGTGCGTAAAGCAGTCACAGACCCAGCCCGAATTACGGTGGACATTCCAGGAACTCCCGAAATATGTAATGTAGGGAAATATCATAAAATCTTTACACCCGATGATTGCGATAATATTTGGGAGATGTGCAGAACTGCGAAGATAGGGTGTGTTGCTTGTAAGAAACGGCTCACGCAGAGCCTCAATACATTGCTCGATCCCATGCGTGAGCGGCGTGCATACTACGAAACCCATATGGATGAGGTTAGAGATATTATTGTTTCTGGAACCAGAAAGGCAAATGAAATTGGAGATGCTCAGGTAGATACTATGCGAAGTGCCATGCATCTGAAAATCTGATTGCGGGAAATGGATTAGCATTTCATGCCTAAGAAGCACATAGTAAAACAAGCATTCCTCCGGACTATTCCTGTTATGATGGGATATCTTGTTCTGGGAATAGCTTTTGGACTTCTGCTGCAACATGCTGGATATCACTGGCTCTGGGCGTTGGGGATCAGTATATCAGTCTTTGCCGGATCAATGCAGTTTGTCCTGGTCGGTTTGCTCGTTCAACAAGCACCACTTACCACTGTTGCAATAACCACGCTTCTCGTGAATTCAAGACATCTTTTCTATGGGCTTTCGTTTATAGAACGATTTAAACATATGGGAACGCGTGGGCTCTATATGATTTTTTCTCTCACCGACGAAACCTATGCACTCCTCTGTGCTACAGGAGATGTGGGGAGTAAGGAGGAGCAAGACGCACTCTCCTTCTGGATTGCATTTTTAGATCAGTGCTATTGGGTTACCGGATCTGTTATTGGTGCCATCCTTGGCACGTTAAGTTCTTTTTCGATTGTGGGTATAGATTTCGCAATGACGTCTCTTTTTACAGTGATTTTCATTGAACAGTGGCTTTCAACTTCGAATCATGTACCTGCAATCATTGGTGGGCTATGTGCCATTCTCTCCCTCATAATCTTCGGTCCCGAAAACTTTTTACTACCGGCACTTCTTGTGGCTGTTATGGTACTTTCGGTCTTTCGCAAGAAGCTGGAGGAGAATAAGTAATGAATGTTGGAACCTCTATCAGTATTGTAATCGTCACAGCATTCGTAACACTTGCAATTCGGTTTACCCCATTTCTTCTATTTGGAAGTTCCAAGCGACAGATTCCGCAAGTTATCACCTATCTTGGCTCTGTGCTCCCTCCCGCAGTAATGGCAGCACTTGTCGTGTACAGTGTTAAGCATATCTCATTCGCCGATAGTTCGCTCTGGCTGAATGAAATTATTGGAATACTAGTTACTGCCGTCATCCATCTGTGGAAGAGAAACACCTTACTGAGTATCATTATCGGTACCATTGTATACATGATCCTGGTTCAAGGGAATTTTCATTAATGTACTTCTCACCGATTTGTTGCTTCAGAACCCATGAGGGTGTATGATGCTGTATCATGAAAAGAACACCAATTAAAAACTATGGATTTGGATTTATAACCGAAGATTATCTACCGGAAGGACACGACGAATATTTTTATAGAAACAAACAGATTCAGTCGTGGGACGCTCAGTGGAGGCAGCTTTCGCAGCAAGAACGATTACAGCTGGAAGCTCAGGGGAATACGTGTGTTGACTGGGATTTTGTACTTGTTGAAGACCCTATAGATCTCACTCTAATTCGGCACAATTACTTTTATGGATTAGTGCGAATTGGGTCCATGGAATCCTATGTAGTGAGTTATCATGATTTTTCTCTTCCGGAAGGTATTCGTGATAGTCATATTATTTCATGCGATATTGGCCGGCATTGTGCTATCCATCGGTGTGCCTATCTTTCTCACTATATTATTGGTGCTGAGTGCATGCTTAATGAAATTGATGAAATGGATGCAACGGATCATGCAAAGTTTGGCAATGGTGTAGTCAAGGAGGGGGAAGATGAATCGGTACGCATTTGGCTGAGTATTATTAACGAAGCAGAAACACGAGCCATTCTTCCTTTTGAATCACTCATCTGTGCAGATGCCTGGTTGTGGGGAACATATCGTGAAAGACCTCAATTAGGAGAACAGCTAAAAAAGATAACTCAGAAATCAGTTCCAGCATCTCGAGGATGGTATGCTGAGATTGGGGAACGATCGGTCATTAAATCGTGTAGAGTAATTAAAGATGTCCGCTTTGGTTCCCATGTTTATGTAAAAGGGGCGAACAAGCTGAAGAATCTCACAATCCAATCTGATGAATATTCTGCGACTCAGATTGGAGAAGGTGTAGAGCTCGTAAATGGTATTATCGGGTTTGGATGTCGTGTATTCTACGGGGTCAAAGCTGTCCGTTTTGTGATGGGAAACAATAGTAACCTGAAATATGGCGCAAGATTGCTCAATTCTGTTCTCGGAGATAATTCTACAATCAGTTGTTGCGAAGTACTAAATGCTTTGGTTTTCCCTTTCCATGAGCAACATCATAATAATTCATTTCTCATAGCGTCACTCGTTATGGGGCAGTCAAATATGGCTGCGGGTGCGAATATCGGTTCTAATCATAATACACGGGGCAACGATGGTGAAATGCATGCCCATCGTGGTTTTTGGCCTGCGCTTTCAAGTTCGTTGAAGTTTAACAGTTTTTTCTCCTCGTTTACACTCATTACAAAAGGGGATTACCCGAACGAATTAAGTATTCCTCTTCCCTTTTCCATGGTTAGCTACCAAGAAGTACATGGCCGTGTTTCTGTAATGCCTGCCTATTGGTGGATGTATAACCGATACGCTCTTGAGCGCAACGAATGGAAATTTCGTAAGCGCGATACTCGTGTCTATCGTTCACAACATATTGAAACCGATTATATAGCTCCCGATACCATAGAAGAAATTGAAAGTGCAATGGATCTCATCAGCCTCTGGGTTGGTCGAGCAGCTCTTGCAGCAGCATTGATTCCTCCAGGTCTTGGCTCCAACGATGAAGCTTTGAGAGAGCAAGGGAAAATCCTGCTTGAAACACATCCTGAACAGGTAGGAAATCTAGAAATACTCGCTACTGGTATTGAGCGGTCACATAATCCGTCACTTATTATAAAAGCAGCAGAGGGGTATCGGGCATATAGAGAGATGCTCATATTCGGCTGTATGAGAATCATTCTCAAACACTGTCTTGCCCATGAGCTGACTGTCCCAGTGTTTCAACAATCGGTGATGGAGAGACTTAAGTCAGAGACATCATTCTCTGAGGTAGTCGCGGGACCGTTCAAGAATATGGGGGGACAGCTGGTTGCTGAATCACTCATACATAATCTTGTGCATCGTATAGAAGAGGGCGAAATAAATTCTTGGGAGGAAATTCATCGTCAGTATGATTGCTGGTGGGCCGATTATCCTATGATTAAGGCGACTGTTGCATTACAGACGTTGCAGAGATTATTGCAGACTGTTGAATTGGATGCGGATCACTGGAAAGATTTAATTGACAGATTCCTAGTTCTTTGTGATCAAAATGCTCTTGAAGTGTATCGTTCGCGTAAAAAAGATTATGACGATTCTTTCCGTAAGGTTGTGTATAGAAATGATGAAGAGATGGAGGCTGTCCTAGGCCGGCCTGAAGAAAACAGCTTTGTGAAGGAAAGCCGGCAGACGATGGATTATGCAAAGGAATTGGCTCGACGCTTTTCTCCTTGGTCCTGATGTGTTACATTAGGGGTATGAAAGAGAGTGGGTTTGATTATCCGAAGCGAGAAATGTACTCAAGTTCAGTATTCAGCGATGAGCTGTTACGAAGCATTATGGATACTGAACCTGCCCTAAATCATGAGTTGTTGCAAAATGCAGCTATCTCTAAAGCTCCTGTACACACAATCACTGCGTGTTTGGATGCATATACCAAAGAACACCTGAACGATCTGGCTAAGGATCATACACTACGTATTCCAGGTTCTATGCGAAAGGGAGAAATTGTAGAGAATTTAGCTTCACATCTCGTTAATCAGTTTCCGAAAATGCTTCCCTTCTTTCCTAAGATGAATCTTGAATTTCTTGCACAGTTTAAAGACTCCCCATCATTGGAAATTGAGCATAATGAACTTCAGTTTCGAGATATTTCACATGTACATAATTTTGGGTTTTTATATCTTTTTAAATCTGATAAAGCTTTTACAGCAGTAATTCCGCGAGAATTGCTTCCCGCTTTACAGGTCTTGTCTGATGAAGGGATTTGGGAACGGGTAAATTTTCACCAGAGATTAGATGCCTACGCTGTGGCTTTATCTAACCTCTATGGGGTATTGGATATCGACCAGTATGCAATAGTCTGGAATCGGTTTGAAAGCGAAAGCCTCACTCCTGCGATGGCAATGGATGAACTTATTGAGTTAGGAAAAATCCAATACTATTGGTGGTTCGACGATGAGTTGGTTATTTCGAGCTACTTCCAAAATGGACAGGAGGTAGAGGAATTTCTAGAGAAAGTTCGTCCGATTTCCTATTATTCGCCCTCAAGGGAGGAGCTTGTCTCATATTTCCAGACTCCATACGATGATCAATCTCCAGCGGTAAGTGCGATGCTCGAATTTCTGAGCGGTTATAGGTTATCGAACGATGAGTTGATTGAAGACCTTATGGACGATATTTCCGACTCTTGCATCGTCGGTGATGGTATGCAGGAGGTCTTCAACTTGTTGAATGAGTATGGTCTGCTTTTCACCGGAATGGACGAGATTACCCGGTTTACTGAGTTGTATGCACAGATGAATGATCACTGCAGAAAGTGGGAACTTCGGGGGCATACTCCTGTAGGGTTAAAAAAACAGAGCCGCACGTAATACGCGGCTTTTCCTTTATCTATCTGGTTATATCAAAAGAGAATTTTCCCAAATTAGAACAGTAAAATAACACATCTTTACATACCCGATTGCATTTTTTTAAACAACGGTATATATTCAAAGTGTCAATATTGACAATAATAGATTTATTGTAATAATAAGATATAGACCCTTCAGGGTATATATAGAGTTGAGGAGTTGACGTATGATGAAACCAGCACATGTGTGTATTCGAGCTGTGGGCTCATATGTACCACCTAAACGTCTTACAAATCATGATCTGGCGAGTGTTGTGGAGACGAGTGATGAATGGATTCGTTCACATACCGGTATTGGTGCACGTCATCTTGCTGAGGATGATGTTGCAACAAGCGATCTTGCTGTAGGAGCTATCAAAGACCTCATGCGGAGACATGGAATACAGAAAGAGGATATTGGTGCGATAATTCTTGCTACCGCCACTCAAGATTTCCCTGGTTTTCCTGCAACTGCGTGTGTTATTCAAGATAAATTGGGACTCAAGGTAATACCCGCGTTTGATCTTTCGGCAGGTTGTACCGGGTTCATTTATGGTATTGCTGTAGCACGGGGACTAATTACAGGAGGTACTGTTACATCTGCTCTTGTTATTGGGGCGGAGAAGCTTTCCTCAGTAACCGATTGGGAAGACCGTAATACCTGCGTTCTTTTTGGTGACGGAGCCGGTTGTGTTCTAGTCTCAGCTGGTCAAGCCCATGACGGAGATATCCTTGACAGTGTTCTTCATGCAGAAGGCTCTGGGGCGTCCTATTTATGCATACCACGTGGCGGGACTAACTCTACTTTTCCCTTAGAGCAAGGAGATGCAGGAACAAAATTACATATGGATGGACGTGCTGTCTACAATTTTGCAGTTAGAGTCCTAGGAGAAGTCGTAGATGAGCTGCTCAGTCGCAATCAGCTCACTATTGACGATATAGATTGGATAGTTCCACACCAGGCAAATAGTCGAATTATTTCAGCAGCGGCGAGACGTCTTCATATTGATATAAACAAGTTTTTTATGAATATTGAAGATTATGCAAACACTTCTGCAGCTTCCATACCTATTGCACTTAGAGAGATGGAGGAACAGGGGTTACTGAAACGAGGACAAAGAATTATGACTATTGGGTTTGGTGCTGGACTCACGTATGGAGGTAATCTCATACAATGGTAAATACAAAAGTTACATACGCAGCGTGCTACCCTGGCCAGGGAGCACAAAAACCAAAAATGGCACTTGATCTGTACGAACAATCTTCCGGAGTTCGCAATTTATTTGAGATAGCATCAGATGCTGTTGGTAAGAACCTTTTCAATGTGCTGGATACAGCTGATGAAGCTTCACTGCAGCAGACTGAGCTAACTCAAGTTGTTGTTACGCTGGCAAATCGGAGTGCTGCTACGGTGCTGCAGGAGCGGGGATTACAGTTTGCCTGCCATGCTGGTTTCAGCCTCGGCGAGCTTTCTGCCTATGCAGCCACAGGAGTTCTGACAGAAGAATCTCTCTTCTCCATTGTTGCAAAGCGTGGAGAACTCATGGCGCAGGCAACCGAGGCTGCAATGAAGCGGTATGGCCAACTTGCCATGGCAGCAATAGTAGGTGTCGGATTTAGTACTGTTGAGCGGGTTCTCTCAGAACAGAAAGCACGCATGCTCTATTGTGCAAATGATAACAGTCCAACTCAAGTCGTAATTTCAGGCCTTGCAAGTGAGATTGAGCGGTGTTCTGAAGCTCTTAAGCAATCGGGAGCACGGCGGATTATTCCTTTAAAAGTCTCTGGACCGTTTCATACTCCACTGATGCAGGATGCAGCCGCCGAATTTGCTGAATTCCTCCAAAATTTTACTTTTTCTGATCCAAAAGCTCCTTTGTATGTAACAGTGAGCGGGACTCAGGTGTATACTGGAAATGATGTGAGGGAACAGTGTATAAAGCAGCTTTCATCACCGGTTAGGTGGACAAGAATACTACAGGATATTTCTGAAACCAAAGGTGTTACCCGTGCTTTGGAGATAGGTCCGGGCACAACACTCAGTGGATTTTGGAAGGCGAGTGGTATTCCTATAAACTGTACCTCAGTAGGAACTTATGAAGAGATACGCTCAGTATCGGAGGAAGAAGGTAATGGCTGAACCAGAATTAACAAAAGCTATCGTTACTGGTGGTTCTCGCGGAATTGGAAGAGAAATAGTTTTAACCCTTCTACGCTCAGGAGCAGAGGTCTGGTATGTATCCCGGTCAGAAGGAGTCCCTTCCGAAGAGCTCTGTAGGATTGCTCAGGTTCCTTCAGGCAGAGTGCATTGGATTTCGTGCGATATGGGAAATGCAGAATCGGTAGAGTCTGCACTTCAAACGATTTTAGATAATACAAAACGGATAGATATTCTCGTTAATAATGCAGGAATCACTCGAGATGGCCTCATTATGAGGATGAAGGATGAATCCTGGGAGGAGGTCCTGAGGGTCAACCTTACTGGAGCATTCCTTACCTGCAGGAGAATTAGTCGTATCATGGCTGCGCAACGTTCCGGTTCTATTGTAAATATTTCTTCAGTGGTAGGGCTTATGGGGAATGGTGGACAGACCAACTATGCCGCTTCAAAGGCTGGGCTTATTGGATTTTCTAAGAGTCTAGCACGAGAGTTAGCAGGACGATCTGTACGAGTTAATGTAGTTGCCCCGGGATTTATTGAAACGGACATGACAGATATACTTCCCAATTCTGCAAAAGAGGTTCTGAAGACACAAATTCCTTTAGGGAGAATTGGGAGTGCTGAAGAAGTTGCTCATGCAGTATCGTTTTTATGCAGCAATCAAGCTACTTATATTACTGGACAAGTGCTTGCCGTAGATGGCGGGATGGCAATGTGAAGGAGAAAAGCATGGAACCAACAAGACGTGTAGTTGTTACCGGAATGGGAACTGTAAATCCACTTGGAGTACGAATTGATGAATTCTGGAATAATATTAAAGCAGGGAAAAGTGGTATTGGTCCACTCACAAAATTTGATGTAAGTGAGTATCCTTCCCGCATTGCTGGTGAAGTTCGGAATTTTGACCCCACAGATCTCCTCGACAGAAAAGAGGTGAGGTCAATGGCAGATTTTACACAATATGCAGTGTATGCAACCGTTCAGGCTATGTCTCAGGCAAATTTGGGAGCACATGGCGAAGGGGGGTATGATCCCGAACGGTCAGGAGTATATCTAGGAAATGGCATTGGCGGGTTTGAAGTTGTTGAAGATAATTTGGAAAAACTCTTTAATCGTGGTCCAAGAGCTGTAGCACCCCTTACCATACCGAAGCTTATTGCGAATGAAGCAGCAGGCGGTATAGCTATGAAATATGGTCTTAAAGGACCTTGTCATACCACCGTTACAGCATGTGCCTCGGGAACCGATGCGATAGGGGCGGCATTTCATGCGATTAAACATGGAATTGTTGATATGGCAGTTACTGGAGGTACCGAAGGAGCAATTACCAAGCTTGCAGTTGCAGGATTTTGCCGGATTCAGGCTCTTTCAACTGCCTATAATGATACGCCGGAACTGGCTTGCCGACCCTTCGATGCAAGACGTGATGGTTTTGTATTGGGTGAGGGTGCAGGAATACTTGTTGTAGAGGAACTCGAGCATGCTAAAGCACGAGGGGCAACCATTCTGGGGGAGATTGTGGGGTATGGCATGACATGTGATGCTTTCCACCTTACAGCCCCTGATCCTGATGGACTTGGTGCTGCTAGAGCAATGCAGGTTGCCATAAGAGAGGCACAGATTACTCCAGAGGCAATAGATTATATTAATGCTCATGGAACAAGTACTGAAGCAAACGATGTAATGGAAACTCGAGCCATTAAACACGTATTTGGAGAACATGCATGGAAGCTGAAAATATCTTCCACAAAATCCATGACATCCCACCTGGTAGCTGCTGCAGGTGCTGTTGAGGCAATTGTTTCTCTCTTAGCTCTAAGCGATTCATTTATTCCATGTACATTGAATCTAACAAATCCCGATCCAGAATGTGATCTCGATTATGTCCCGAATGTAGGCCAGCATGCTACAATACAATATGCTCTCAGTGAGTCGCTTGGATTCGGGGGGCATAATGGAGCCCTCGTGTTCAAAAAATATGAAGCATAATGGAGCCTATAAATCATGAGTAAAGAGTACGCACCGATTGAAGAACTGCTAATACACCGTTTTCCTTTTTTATATGTTGATAAATTGATAGATGTCACTGAGAAGAGAACAGTCGGTGAACGATATTTTGGACCGGACGAACCCTTTTTTGCTGGTCATTTCCCCGAATATCCTGTGGTACCGGGGGTAATTCTCATTGAGACTATGGCACAATGCGGTGGTGCGGGGTTACGGCAGTTAGGTATTCTTGAAAAGGGAGCTCTGTTTGTGCTCGCTACAGTGGAAAAGGTAAAATTCAGACAGCAGGTCAGACCCGGAGATACAGTGAGAATTGAAGTTGAAAACCTAAGAGTTTCTCGGCAGGTTATCCGACAGAGTGGAAAGATCTATGTGGATAATTCAATAGCTGCAGAGGCTGCATGGATGTGTATCCTTGGTGATAAAAATGCGTAGAAGGAATGTACTATGATTATTACTCAAAAAGTTATGCGTAATGTTTCTCTGACTGCACATCCTGTTGGATGTGCAACTTATGTGAAAGAACAGCTTGCTTGGCTGGAATCACAGAAACAACCAGAACTTGATGGAACCCTCCCTAGACGGGTACTTGTTATTGGCGGATCGACTGGGTATGGTCTTGCATCGCGAATGGTAGCTGCAGTAGTAGGGAAGGCCGCAACCATAAATGTGTCATTTGAGCGAGAACCTTCTGACCGAAAAGTGGCAACTCCAGGTTGGTATAATACCAAAGCGTTTGAGAAGGAGGCAAAAAAACGGGGTCTTTTTGCCGAAAGTATCTTTGGGGATGCCTTTTCTGATGAAATAAAAAAATCTACTTTGGATCTTATAGAGAAACAATTCGGTCAAGTGGATCTTGTTGTGTATAGTCTTGCATCGCCTATGCGTATTGATCCTGTAACCGGGGAAACGTATAAATCGGTTTTAAAACCGATTGGGAAACCCTATAAGGCGTTATCTGTGGATGTGTCTACTGGAATTGTTGAAGAAGCGGAAATAGAACCAGCTGAAGGCACTCAAGTTGAACAGACCGTTAAGGTGATGGGTGGAGAGGATTGGGCTTTATGGATTGAGTCTCTCCTTAAGAGGAATTTACTTGCACGTGGTGTAAAAACTGTTGCGTATTCATATATTGGGCCAGAGATTACCTATCCTGTATATCGCGAAGGCACCATTGGACGTGCAAAAGAGCATCTTGAAGAGACGAGTTCATTACTCACTGAGCGGATGCATAGAATCGCAGGAACTGCGTATGTGTCGGTAAATAAAGCACTTGTAACTCGTGCAAGTGCGGTGATTCCAGTTGTACCTTTGTATATTGCATTACTCTATAAAGTGATGAAGGAGTTCAATCTCCACGAAGAGTGTACACAGCAGATGTATCGTCTTTTTGTGGATCGTCTATATACCGGCGGTGCAGTACCTTCAGATGAGAAGGGGAGAATTCGCTTAGATGACTGGGAAATGCGTGCTGATGTACAAAAGGAAGTTACTCGAAGATGGAACGTACAACAAAGTGGAAAGAGCCTTGTAGATGGAGATTTGGAAGGATTTAAAAGTGAATATGACCACATTCATGGCTTTGGGTATTCTTCTGTAGATTATTCAGCAGATATAGATCCAACAGTTGTATAATCACTATACATATGTTACCATGTTTGCATGGATATCGCTGAGAAATTAGACATTCTTGCCCGCGATGCACAATATGATTTATCTTGTGCCTGTTCAACAAAGAGACCTGAAGAGCATCGAAAAAGATCAACGTCGGGTTCTTGGCTCTATCCTGTAACCGTTGCAAGCGGTGGTTCCGGGATTATGCTGAAGACTTTACTCTCTAACTCCTGTGCCAACGATTGTAAATATTGTCCTCTTCGTTCAGACAGCGACACAAGAAGAATTTCTTTGCAGCCAGATTCTCTTGCTCGGTATTTCATGGATTTGCAGTCAAACCGCAAACTTATTGGACTTTTTCTCAGTTCAGGAGTAATTGAATCACCCGACTTTACCATGGATCGTCTCATAGCAACTGCTGATCTATTGCGGAATCGCTATCGGTACAGAGGGTATATTCACATAAAAATTATTCCAGGAGCTTCTCATGCTGCAATTGATCGAGTTCTTTCACTCGCTTCTGCTGTTTCTTTAAATATTGAAACTCCAGGAAGTATCCATTTTTCTAAGCTCTCTAAATCAAAACAATACGAGAATGGAATCATCCAAGGGTTAACCTACCTAAGTGAACAGACAGCCAAGGGACAGCGCTATTCCAGAATTTCCAAAACAAGCCAATTTATTGTTGGAGCATCAGATGAAACCGATCAGGAAATCTTGAAATATACGTGGGGGATGTATCGAAGTTTAGGGTATGATCGACTCTACTACAGTGCCTACCAACAGGGGTTAGGAGACAGTTCAATTCCCGGTGAACAGCGAGTTTCTACTACTTGTGATGAGAGTCGGCAGTTACTTCTTCCCGAATTGCCTATTCTTCCCAACAATACCGCACCATTGATGAGAGAGCATAGATTGTATCAGGCAGATTTTCTTTTACGGTCTTATGGGTTCTCATTCCAAGAACTGTTATTCGATCATTCAGGCAACCTCGATTTACGTATGGATCCTAAATTGCTGTGGGCTCAGAATAATCCCGAATTCTTCCCAGTATCATTATCTAAAGGTACAAAAGAACAGTTACTTAGGGTGCCAGGTATAGGGCCTATTCTCGCTCGAAGAATAATTGATCACAGAAAAAATCATCCGCTTGGGTCGCTCGATACACTCTGTACGCAGAATCATTTATTTGAAAAAGCAAGACCTTTTTTACAGCGTTGAGACCGCATTAAGTGCATATTTATATGGCCTAACTTAACTTTACCCTTTTCAATATTCTTCGAGTCTGATACATTCAGAAGTGGTTCTCGGAGGAGTACAGAGGGTGTATCAGATATTGAGTATTCTTGGTAGTTTGGGCTTGTTTCTGTTCGGGATGAGGACGATGAGTGACGGTATTCAAAAAGCCGCCGGAGAACGTCTTCAGACTATACTCAATTTTATGACGGGTAACCGCGTAGCTGCGATTCTTACCGGGTTTGCTATTACTGCCATAGTTCAATCCTCATCAGCGACCACGGTAATGGTGGTGAGTTTTGTTAATGCTGGCTTGCTCCAACTCACCCAATCTATCGGTGTTATCATGGGTGCCAATATTGGTACTACAGTCACCGGGTGGATAGTAGCAATTCTAGGTTTTAAAGTAAGCATGAGTGCTCTTTCTTTACCCGCAATCGGTATCGGTTTTGCACTTCTTGTTATAAAGAAGGTAAAAAAAGAGGATGTTGGAGAGACCCTGATTGGTTTTGGTTTGTTGTTTATGGGCCTCGATTTTCTCAAGGGTTCAGTTCCAGATATTTCTCAACATCCCGAAATTCTTGCCTGGGTAGCACAATTTACAAACCATGGACTAGCATCATATTTCCTGTTTGTCCTTATTGGTGCATTACTCACCATTATTGTACAATCTTCGTCTGCTGCAATGGCTATTACCCTTACTATGGCCTACGCTGGATGGATTGACTATCCCACAGCTGCGGCAATCGTACTTGGTGAAAATATTGGAACCACCGTTACTGCATATCTTGCATCACTGGGGACGAGTGTAAATGCACGGAGAGCCAGCCGGGCACATACTCTGTTCAATGTCTTTGGTGTATTATGGATGACTCCATTTTTTGGATTGTTTCTCTCGCTGGTTAACACGATTGTACCGGGAGATGTGTATGCACTTTCTGCTTCAGCAGTCCTTCCTGCACACCTAGCTATGTTTCATACCCTATTTAATATTGTTAATACATTAATCTGCAGTTTCTTTGTCAATTTCATAGCTATGCTAGTCACTAAACTTGTTCCTGATGAGGCTGATCAATCCGCCGTCTATAAGCTAAAATATATTCGAGCTACCATTCAGGATACTCCTGAACTCTATCTGCTCACCGTCAAACGAGAGCTCTTAAAAATGGCAGATATTATAGCAGACATGTTTACCCGATTCTGGGATATCTTCAGTCATCCCGAAAAATTCATGTCTGAAGAAATTGAGATGCAGAAGAAGATGGAGGACTATACGGATCAGATGCAGGAGGAAATCACCAAGTTTCTTTCACAGTGCAGCATGGATAACATGAATCAGGTAAGTGCAAATAATGTGTATAGCATGATGCGTATTACCAATGAACTTGAGAGTATCGGTGATAGTTGCTTTAATCTCATGATTCTTGCAGATCGTCGAACTTCTCAAAATATTGAATTAGATGCAGATGCCATTGAGAAGCTGCTACCATATGTTGACCTTGTAAATCAATTTATCAGGTTTATCCGAAGTCATCTGAACGAGCATGTTTCGAGTGAAAACATGGCTGTGGCAGTTGATCTTGAAAATAAGATTAATAAAATGCGAAATATTCTGAAACAGTCGGCATCCTCTCGATTGCAATCAGGTGGAGATGTTAAAGCTGAACTTCTCTATATTGATATCGTACGACATGTTGAACAGATTGGTGACCACTGTTTGAATATTACTGAAAGTCTGAACCGTCTCGGTTAACACCAACAAACTAAAAAGGTGCGCATGCTGGAAGCACACGCACCAAATTTACTGTATTCAATGGTAAAGAATTATTATGCCTTGAAGGTTCCAGGAAGAATCAAATCTCCATACTGCTCTTTTGCTTGCGCAATCCGTGCAATAACGGTATCCCAGTATGCAAAGATCTCCTTCGGGGTATTTGGATCCATTTTCTTGTAATAAGCCTTAGTTCTTTCCAACTTCTCTATCCATTTTGTACAACGGAACGTAAAGAGGTAATCATACTTCTCTTTTGGGAAGTCTTCATCAAGATGCTTTTTGAATAGAACTACCAGATCCTCGTAAAGTGGAATCTTGCCAGTGGGCGTATCATAAGCATCATATTCACCATAAATACGTCCTTCAGCCCAGTGCAACCACACTTTCTTTGCGAGCTTGCTGGTCATAAAATTCCCTTGGTCGTCACGCATGAAATAGTTGTTACTAAAAATCTTCGGTGTGTCTTTAACACCTTCACCGAATTTGATGTTGTTCATCGTGTAGGTACCGAGCGGGTATGAAACGAAATCCATATTAGCCATTGGGCTTGGAGTTCTTACTCCCTCTTTACCAAGTGTTGCACTGGTGGTTTCTGATTCGAGCGTTGCAGCTTTAAGAAGAATACCATCCTTCCAGTTTGGTGACTCTTCAACAGGGACGGTGATATCGCTATCGCGTCCTCCATAGAGTATTCCCTGTACCTTTACGCCATTCTTTGCCTCGAAACCCTCTTTATCAATATTATCGAGATAATCCAAGCGCATAGTATAACGAGCGTTTCCATGGGCAACACCTACCTCTTTTCCTGTTGAGTCCGCCACACCTTTTTTCCACTCTCCAAAGTGGTTGCGCCCATTTCCCGGTGCATCTACACCCATGCCTAGCCAGTACGGTTTGTTGTCTGGGCCACGCAATACGTTGGAAAAAATGACTTCCTGGTCCAGCATGAGATTTTTGAAAATAACCGGATCATCTTTCGCATTAACATCTTTGATGATTCCAAACATACCGAACTCAACGTTAACTGCTCTGAATTCTCCGTCGATATTTCTAAAATAGGCAATATCATCACCCACAATTTGTTCGCCAGGAATCATAGCAGTCGAAGTCTTTCCACAAGCTGAGGGATAGGCTCCACAGAAGTAGGTCTTTCGCTTCTTTTCTGCATCTACAGCGGCCATGACGAACATATGCTCACAGAGCCAACCTTCGTTTCCAGATTTGTTAATTGCCAATCGCATGGAGTGCTTTTTCAGGCCGACAGAATTACCAGCATACTGGTCGTTCATTGAATAAACTATATTATTCTGTGTATCCATATATATTCTTCTATTTTCAAGATTTACAGAACATCCATGCTCATCAAGTTCTCCAGCAGAGTGAATGAATCGGAAGAAATCTCCTTTTTCCGACTCTTTCATTTTGAGAAAATGTGAGTAAGCTGTGCGATATAGAATGTTCTCAGAGTGTGCAACATACCAACTGTCTGTGAACTGAATACAGGGTATGGTAAATGGACTCTCAGTAGGGCCTTCTGAGTAAAAGAGCACTACTGCATCTTTTCCCGTCATGATTCCTTTCGAAATGCCCATAATTTCAGCTAAGCCTTCCTCATATTCAATTGAGTTCAGACTTGCCATTTTTTCCATGTTCTCTTTGTAGACCATGAATCGGGTATTTTTCTTATCTCTGGCTTGATCTCCATAGCCATCCCAGTGAATAGTTTGTTTGCTGTTAGCTAACGGATGCTCTTCTCCTTTAGCCAATGCCTGATCTCGGACATACTGGACATCCTTTTCGCTATCATCGCAAACATAAATGGATTTTGGATTACAGTGTTCTGCGAATGTGCCAACAAATTCCATGATTTTGTCATTTTTCAATGCGGCTAGTTTTGCATAGCTCTCCTCATTCATCTTTGTTTTCAATAATGTTTCAAATTTGTTCATATAAGCTCCTTATGCTAAAGGTTATGTCCCTATTGTTACCCTTTTACGCTATTTATGCAACCTGCCGAATATGTACTAAGGAATGCATCATATCAATTTACAAAATTTGAAACTTTGGTATACTTGAGTAATGAAAAAAGCCATGATAACTCCCATAATATTCGCTGTACTCACAATGCTATGTGTCATTGGGTATGCGGCGCTGTTACTTTGGGTGCCAATCCCTCTTGCAATCAAGATAGGAATTGCATTAGTCGTTATTGCTCTTGTGATTGCCATGGTATACGTGGTCATTGAACGAAGCAGAGAAATTGAGAAGGAGGAAAAAGATGATCTTAGTAAATACTGATTTTATAACTGATAAGAAAATTACCACGTTAGGATTGGTAAAAGGTTCAACAATTCGTGCAAAACATCTTGGAAAGGATATTTTAGCGGGACTAAAAACTATCGTGGGTGGGGAACTTACCGGGTATTGTGAGATGATAGATGAAGCTCGTGCTATCGCTACTAAACGCATGGTTGATGAGGCAGAAAAATTGGGTGCGGAGGCTGTAATCAATATTCGGTACGCAACGAGCAATGTTGCACAAGGTGCTGCGGAAATTCTTGTGTATGGTACAGCTGTGAAACTCTCTTAGGTATTATGTGAGCTGCTTATGAGCGTCAACCTTCTTCATTTTCACTATCTGTGAGGAGATGTTGTCCCTTTTCTTCTATAACATCTATATAGAGCTCATCCTCAATTTCGGATATACCAATAATCGTAAATCCAAGACCATGATCGTGATAGAGTTTGTGAATTGCAGCATCGTTGATTCGTTCTCCAGGAATAATCAGTGGAAATCCTGGGGGGTAGATACAAACAAGACTGGCAGAAATTGCATACTCTGATTCGGAGAGAAGCATCTGCTTTTTTGGGGCGTAATAGGCATCTCTTGGAGTTAATTCAAAAATCGGCAACTCTCTGGTATCCACAAAATCATCTTTTTCAGTAACCTCACCAAATCCCTCTTTTACCAGTTGTTCAATGGTTTTTGAGAAATACATAAGATTATCTCGTGTTGTTTCGAGATCAATGGCATCTGCCATGGTCAATGTCAGCAGAAGGTGTTTTTCTCCTGCCAACTCAATTTCAATTCCATGAGAATCTGAGAGAATATCCTTTATACGAATAAGATTGATTTCCTCTCGATTTGCACTGCGGAATATAATCTTACAGGGATCGAAAGCACTGAAACCACCTGCCATCAGGACTCCTTCAGGAGGTTCTACTACAATGAACTCACTTGTGTTGAGTTGACTTCGTAATGTTTCGAGCATTTCCAATAGATCAGAATACCGTTTCCTTCCGATTTCATGTGCCTCAGAAAGTGCTGCATCTATACTCATGAGAAACAGAGCACTTGGCGATGTACTCTGCAAGAGCGACAACATGAGATCTATACGCTCATCAGCAAGTTCGTTAGTTCCTGCTGAGTGGAGTAAAGCGGTCTGATATAATCCACCCACAGTCTTATGCATAGATTGAACGGTATAATCGGCTCCTGACCTTAATGCAGGTGAGGGGAAGTCTTGGTGAAAAGAAAAGTGCGTTCCATGTGCCTCATCGACGAAAAGGGCAGCGTCATGTTCGTGGCATATTTCACTGATTGCGGAAATATCAAGGCTGATACCAAAATAGTTGGGGGAAGTTACCATTACCAGCTTTATATCGTGCAAGGTGAGGAGTTCCTCAATTTTTTGCATATATACTGAACCGTATGCATATTCAGGAAGGTTTGGGACGGGTTCAAGATAGATAGGGACTGCACCAGAAAAGATGAGACCCATAAGTACAGCTTTATGACACTCTCTATGAACGAGGACTTTTTCTCCAGGTTTTATGATTGCACCAAGTATGGCGTGGATACCGACCGATGAGCCATTTACAAGAAACCATGTTCTTGCAGCTCCCATAATAGCTGCCGCCCGTTGTTGGGCATACAGGAGCTCCTTTTTTGGAAATGCAAGTACATCGCTACCTGAAACTTCCGTTAGGTCATATGAAAATACTTTTTCGCCCCATATGCGTTTAAGAAATTCTGGAGCACCCTTTCCCTGTTTATGTCCTGGCATGCAGTAAAAAGTTTTAGATTCTTTAACGTATTCACGTAGTTCTGACGCAAAAGGATTGTTCTTGTTTTGCTCATCATGCATGGAGCGACCTCCTGTGGTCCCCCAAAAGGGAGGTAAACTACATAAACCGGATTTGTCATCATAACGAGACTCCCCGAGTTATTTCATGTGCCGGTCTACTTTGCCCTATAACTCGATAATTTACAAGTTTATTAGGAGCCTTTAGGGCAAACTCATAAAATTAATGTATATGCCAATACCTGTTTGGCTTGGTTGATCGATGCTTCGGTAAAAATCGATATGAAAGTACATACAACATGTTTGACAGAAGGAGACCCTTTTTCTATAGTAAGAGTTATTCTAATTTGAGAGTGTGAATTCGGTGATTATTCCCCTTACTGCAGTAATTCTCGGGATTCTGGTACTCGTTTGGAGTGCAAATATATTTGTAAACGGAGCTTCCTCTTTAGCAAACCACTTAGGAATGTCACCATTGCTGATTGGTATGCTGATTGTTGGATTTGGGACCTCCTCTCCAGAACTGATTGTGTCTGTACAAGCGGCAATAAGCCAATCACCCGGTATTGCCCTCGGAAATGCATATGGTTCAAATATTACAAATATTGCACTTATCCTTGGAGTAACTGCTGTAATAAATCCCATAATGGTCCAATCGCGTGTATTAAGAAATGAATTGCCAATTCTCACCATTATAACAGCCATTTCTGCCTGGCTAGTTTCAGATGGGAGTATTACTCGGCTTGAAGCCAGCCTGCTCATTTTACTTTTTTTGTTACTTGTAGGTTGGAGTATTTTCCAGGGAAAGTCGAAGCAGATTGATACTTTTGGTGACGAAATGGCTGAAGAGTTAGCTGAATCCCCCGTATCACGAAAACGGGCATTTGTTTGGATAGCAGTTGGGCTTGCTGGACTTGTAGGAAGTGCCAGAATGCTGGTCTGGGGAGCAGTGGACATTGCTCAGCAGTTAGGATTGAGTGACCTTACTATTGGATTGACTATCGTTGCAATTGGAACTTCGCTTCCTGAGCTTGCTTCCGCAATAGCCGCAACTCGAAAAGGTGAGCACGATTTAGCACTAGGGAATGTACTCGGTTCGAATCTTTTTAATACACTTGCGGTTGTAGGTCTTGCTGGAACAATTCATCCTATACAGGTAGAACGGGCGGTCTTTACGCGAGATATGCTCGTGATGGGAGTATTGACTGCCTCTCTTTTCATTATTGGATACCGATTTCCCCGAGGAAAAGGTAGAATCAATCGCTTCGAAGGCTTAGTGCTTGTTCTCTGTTACATCGGGTATATTGCTGTTCTATTGAACAAATAAAAACACCACCGGATATCTCCGGTGATGCTCGTCACTTATAAAGACGTATCTTCTGAGTGCTAAAGCTAGTTAGCCATCAATAATTGAATATCATCCTCAACTGATCCGATTCCTGCAATACCAAACTGCTCAACCAGAACTTTCGCTACATTCGGTGAGAGAAAACCTGGAAGTGTTGGTCCAAGGTGGATGTTCTTAACACCAAGGTAAAGAAGGGCAAGTAGAACGATAACTGCTTTTTGCTCATACCATGCAATATTGTACGCGATAGGGAGTTCGTTGATATCATCAAGTCCAAAAATCTCCTTGAGTTTGAGAGCAATTACAGCAAGTGAATATGAATCATTACACTGACCTGCATCGAGCACACGAGGAATACCTCCAATATCACCAAGATTGAGCTTGTTGTAGCGATACTTTGCACAACCAGCAGTAAGAATCACGGTGTCCTTGGGTAGTTGCTCTGCAAATTGAGTATAATAGGTGCGTGACTTCATGCGACCGTCACATCCTCCCATCACAAAGAACTTTTTGATTGCTCCAGATTTAACTGCATCTACCACCTTGTCGGCTAGAGCGAATACCTGATTATGGGCAAATCCGCCAATAATTGTTCCTGTTTCAATTTCCACAGGAGCTGATAGCTTCTTTGCATGCTCGATAACTTGAGAAAAATCTTTTTTACCATCTTGGTCGGCGACAATATGGGTACACCCGGGGTAACCTGATGCACCAGTTGTGTAGATTCTGCTGCGTATTTCCTCCGATTTTGGGGGAACAATACAGTTTGTGGTGAAAAGTATCGGACCTTTGAAAGTTTCGAATTCTGTAGTCTGCATCCACCAGGAATTTCCGTAGTTACCCACAAAATGATCATATTTCTTGAACGCAGGATAGTAGTTTGCTGGGAGCATCTCGCCATGA
This sequence comes from uncultured Spirochaetaceae bacterium, assembly GCA_964616275.1. Lineage (GTDB taxonomy): Bacteria > Spirochaetota > Spirochaetia > Sphaerochaetales > Sphaerochaetaceae > CAYZJV01. The sequence goes on from CAZTUL010000023.1 coordinate 28,483, forward strand.
GTGTAGACATCTACGCCAGTACCTTTTGTCTGTTCAAGCAGCATTTCCATATCTACCAGATCATGCCCGGAAATAAGGATTGCTGGATTTTTTCGAACTCCAATATTTACTTCTGTGATTTCGGGATTTCCATATTTAGAGGTATTGGCTGCATCGAGCAGCGCCATGGCCTGTACGCCATACTCACCGGTCTTCAGTGTAAGAGCAACCAAATCATCTGCAGAGAGGGTATCATCCAATAATGCTGCCAAGGCTTCATACATAAATGCGTAGAGAGAGGTTTCTTCCTTGCCAATATTCAATGCGTGCTCACCATAGGCAGCCATACCCTTAAGCCCATAAGTGATTAACTCTCTTAGGGAACGCACATCTTCATGTGTCGATGCAAGAACGCCTACTTCAGGCTGTTCGCTTTTCTTAGCCATCTCTTCAGAGGTTGCTACAGTGAATGTAGCTGCATCGTGCATTCCCTCCAATGATTTTCCACCAGCAAGGTTATCACGCATTTTGAGCATCTTGAGTATCTGTGCTTCAATTGCTTTTTCATCGAAGTTGGCGTTGGTAATGGTCATAAACAAGCTCGTTAACAGGTTGTGATTTACCTCTCCTAGCTGTGCCACATCGAGGTCGTGTTTTATGACAATTTGTGCAACACCCTTTGTTACATAGATTAATAAATCTTGAAGATTTGCTACTTCAGCATTTTTCCCACAGACACCTTTAACGGTACAACCGGTGTTTCTCGCTGTCTCCTGGCATTGATAACAGAACATGCTCATACGTTATTTCTCCTTATGTGTTCTCAAATATTGAACTCGATAAACTTTTATCACAGTATCATATTTTACATGCTCCTACAACTTCACTTCTAAAATATTTAGAATCTTCGTGCCGCTCGGTATCGTCTATTACCACTAGATGTAGTTCCGTTTCCTCCAATAAGATATAGAGCAAATGCACCCGATAGCGATGAATTGTCTTCTGTACTCG
>CAZTUL010000023.1:29572-31011 GCA_964616275.1 uncultured Spirochaetaceae bacterium
TCTTCTGTACTCGTGCCCACAAAAAATAGTGGTAAACAACCTACAAAGACTGCACAAATAGTATTATACGATTTGCATTATAATTGTTATAATTACGATTAGATTACTACTGCAAGTGAGGGAATATGAAGTATTGCTGGACAACTCTCATGGTAAAAGATTTAGACAAATCGATTGAGTTCTATAGGGACCTTATTGGGCTTCCAGTAAACCGACGATTTTCAACTGGTCCTTCTGGGGAAATTGCTTTTCTCGGAGAGGGAGAGACACAGATAGAGCTTATTGAGCAACAAGGAGTTTCTTCTTCGGTCGGAAATGCAGTTACCTTAGGGTTTGCCGTTGAGTCCTTAGATAAAACTTTACAGCAAGTCAAAGAAATTGGTATACGCGTGAAAAGTGGTCCCATCCAGCCGAATGAGCATATAAAATTTTTCTATGTACTCGATCCGAATGGAATACGTATTCAATTCTCACAAAGTCTCTGAGAATTACGCACCGAATACATAAGAGCTCATAGAGATGCTGCCCATAGTACATGCATGGTTGTATACAGCGACAGAATCTTCTTGTTGAACAGCTCCAAGTATATAATTTAGTGGGTCAAAATGATCTCGAGTTGGAACGGCGAGTGATGCGTCTGCTTCCGTGTGCAGTGATGATAATACTGCCTCATATTTTTTTTCAACTATTGCCTGATGAATATAACTGCTAAATCGTTCAGCCCATGGATATCCTCCAGACGTACGCATAGAGACGCTTCCCAGATTGTGAACAATATTGCCTGAACCTACAATAAGAACTTCTTTGGAGCGTAAGACTGATAATTTTTGTCCGTAAGAATATTGTTCTTCCGGGCTGAGGGTACTGTCAATAGATAATTGAAAGACAGGAATTTTTCTTCCCTCAGGCGAAATATGTCTTAGGACGCTCCATGCACCATGATCTAACCCCCTCGTAGTATCTTCATAAACAGTAGCAGGTAGAAGTTGGGCACTTTCACGTGCCAATTTTGGTGAACCGGGTACCGCATAGGTAATTTCATAGAGTTCTGGAGGAAAGCCATAGAAGTCATGGATGGTTTTTGGTTGATTTGTCACAGCAACACGGGTCTCCTGGGCGTACCAATGAGCAGAAATGCATAGGATAGCTTTGACGGTAGTACATAATTCTCCAATTTTTTTCCAGCTGTCTGCATATGCATTTCCGTCCAAAGCATTCATGGGAGACCCATGACCAATAAAAAGAACTTTTTCCATCTGGGTAGTTACCTACTGTTGTATTTGGATGATGCCGGCTAAAACAATGAGATGGAGTACCGTCTGCTCAATCCAGACAAACCAATCCGATCCATTGAAGCGACCAAAATCGATAGTAAGAAAATCAAGAATTACTATAAGTGCAATCCAAATAATCCAGATAGCGGTTACTGCAAGTTTGGA
>CAZTUL010000024.1:0-12754 GCA_964616275.1 uncultured Spirochaetaceae bacterium
AACTATTCTATGCAGGTCCTAGTGTCATCTATTACAATGAAGTACAGGAGTCATTAGGTATACTTCTGCGGGCAAGCTACTTGGTTGATACTGAATATGATGTATTGAGTAACTTCTCATTATCTGCAGGATTAACGTATCAGATGTAATCCTATTCGTCTAAGTCTTCAAAAAAACGCTGCACTTCCGAAGCACTGAAACCCTTCTTTCGCAATTCTGCCGAAAGTCGGGTTTTATCAGTTTCAGCTTTCCGTATATTTCTATTGGCGGCTCTCTGTATTGCATCCATTACAGCTGCCTCATCAGAAAACCAGTCTGCCACAACATGCTCAGCCAATCTTCGATCTATCCCTTTCTGCACCAGACGCATAACAAGGACAGACTGACCTTCGGGATTTTTCCGCTGCCGGGAAACCACAAACTGTGCAGCAAACCGTTCATCACTTAACAGTTTCTCTGCTTCTAACCGATCCAACTGCTCGTGAATAATATCGGTAGGAAAATCCTTCTGCTGCAGCTTCATGGCAAGCTCTTTTCGACCATGCTCTCTACGTGCAAGATAATCCATCGCCTTAAAGCGGCAACGGCTTGCAAGCACCTTGTCACGAAGAAGTAAGAACTCATCTTCAGAAAGCTCTTGGCCATCCTGGAGCCTTAATTGTGCAGCTTGTGTAAGTGAAATAAAAAAAGAGGAGCCTTCAGCAGGAACGGCAAAGTAACCGTCCTTGGAAGCTCCTCTCTTGATTGTGGCGTACGCCAAAGACCATACCTCCTGCGATTAACGCTTGGAGAACTGGAACTTACGGCGTGCTCCGGGCTGACCAAACTTCTTACGCTCAACCATACGGCTATCACGAGTCATGAACCCGCTTGCGTGAAGTGCTGGGCGATTTGCCTCATCATACTCAACCAAAGCACGGGCAATACCATGGCGGCACGCACCTGCCTGACCGGTAGGACCACCACCAGTAACATTTATCACCAAGTCAAACTTGTTAACATTAGCTGTTACATCAAGTGGCTGGCGAACCATGTACACATAGAGTGGATTACCGAAGTACTCATCTACGTTGCGGCCATTAATGGTAATATTCCCCTCGCCTTCGCGAAGATACACACGGGCTACAGCAGTCTTACGACGACCTGTTCCCATACCAAGATTTACGTTCTGTTTTTCAGTTTTCTTTGTTGCCACGATTCTGCTCCTACCTTAGATTTCCACCTGAATGGGTTGCTGTGCTACGTGCGGATGACTTTCGCCCGCATACACCTTCATGTTGGTGAACAGCTTGTACCCCAACGGTCCCTTGGGGAGCATACCCTTTACTGCGTGCTCCATTGGAAAGGTTGGCTTGCGCACAACCACGTCAGCATATGACTCGGTTGTCAAACCACCTGGATAGTTGGAGTGGCGGTAATATGTTTTGTCCTGATACTTGTTGCCTGTAAGCGCAGCCTTCGCAGCATTGATAATAATAACAAAATCGCCCATGTCCTGGTGTGGAACATATTCCGGCTTGTTCTTGCCACGGAGAATACGCGCAGCAGCAACTGCTACACGACCCAATTCTTTTCCTTCAGCATCGATCAGATACCACTTCTTTTCAATCGTTGCCGGTTTTACAAAAATAGTCTTCATCTACATAACCCTATGTTCAAGGAGAGCTTACTCCCCTCGCGTAATATTCCGCAATCAGCGGTGTATCTTTACACATTTTCCCAATGCATGTCAACACATGGCATCTATTTCACAAGCTAAAGTCTTACCACATCACCTATAAAATCCATCAGCAGCACAGATACAATTCCCTGGGAAAGGAAGGATTGGGACGAAGGTCTCGGCATTGACCTCCTATCTGCAGTACAGGTGTTTTTAGGCTTATAGTTGTCTTTCGACACACGTTTTACCTCAATGTATGTGTCACACCATCTGTGAGCAGCAGACAGGTGACTCATGTACACGATTGGATAATCCGTAATTCAGCTCAACCATGTTGTAAAAAATCAGTCATCCATATACATAGACAACAACAGGCATACTATATGGTTGGTGACCATTTTGTCTACCCTTGAACAGCATCATATCAGTCAGATGCTAATTTCTCAAGCGGGGCACGGTCAGAAAAGAAGGTAGAAAACTTACCCGTTGCAAATCGGACATCTATCATCTCCTTCCCACGAATCGTTTTCACAGCCTGCACCTCTCCCTCTCCAAAGGCATCGTGATACACCCGGTCTCCGCGAGAAAAGGTTCTATCCCCTTCGAATGAAACAGTCTGCTTCTCTTGGGCTCTAAATGATGTCACAGGATCGAGAATAATATTTGCATTACGTCCAGTTCCCCTACGTACAGCACCACCATAAGCACCCCCACGAGCTCTCTTGGCATCCAGGGCACTCTGCCCTGCATATCCTCCGGAAAATTCGCCTCGTGAAAAGGGAGATGAGAACGTGGAACCCACAGCATTACCCTCAAGTTGAACCAAATCCTTAGGAACTTCCTGGAGGAACCGAGAGGGAATCTGATACGAAGTTTTCCCCCACATGGTGCGTCGTCCACAAGCAAGCAGGAAAAGCTCTCTTCGTGCCCGGGTAATAGCCACATAAAAAATTCTTCGTTCCTCTTCAATATCGGCATCGGACTCACTTGAACGACCGGGAAATAATCCCTCTTCGAGTCCCGAAATGAATACACGATCGAACTCCAGCCCTTTCGTATTGTGCATGGTAATCAACGATACTCCAGGGCGGTCAGAGGGATCTGAATGTCCAATTGTGGTGGGATCAAGCATAAGTGATTCAAGGAAGAGCGAAATTCCCTCAGTACCCGCAGGATACTCACCTACCGTAGCAACCAGGGTGCCCAGATTATCAAGCTTATCGGTCTTATTCCTCTCATCCTGTGCCTTGTAGTAATCCACCACCGATGATTGCTCCAACAGATATTGAAGTGCCTCGGGATTACTCTCCTCCATAATCCGAGCAGCTTCATCAAATAGGTGTGCGAATTGTGTTGCCCCTGTAGACGCTTTACCCGAAAGAATTCCCTGCTCTGCAGCTTGTTGCAAAGCTGTTATAAGATCACATCGATGCTCTTGAGCATAATCAAGTACCCGTTCTATCGATTTATCGCCTATTCCGCGTGTCGGCTTGTTCACCATCCGCTTAAAATGGACCTCATCGTTTCGATTCATCACCAAGTGCAACAGAGCGAGAGCATCCTTAATCTCTTCGCGATCATAAAATCGAAGTGCCCCTATTACTTTATAAGGAATACCGGTCTGGGTGAAAAGGGTCTCAAAAGCCACCGATTGGGCATTAGTGCGGTACAAGATTGCTGCATCGTCATACTTTCCTGTTTTACGCAGTTCCGCTGCTATCCGGAGTGCTTCGGAACGTTCATCTTGCACATGCACAACCTGCGGGAGTGTTCCCTTTGGATTTTCTGTCCACAACTTTTTCTCATGCCGTCCTGTGTTATGTGCAATCACCTCACTTGCAATCGCAAGAATATTTGGAGTAGATCGATAATTCTGCTCAAGTTTAACCACTCGCGTGTTAGGATAGACATCAGGAAAAGAGAGAATATTTTCAACCTCGGCACCTCGGAATCTGTAGATACTCTGATCATCATCTCCCACGACACAAATGAAGGTCTTAGGTCCTACAAGTCGTTTTAACAGGTTGAACTGTGAAATATTCGAATCCTGGTACTCATCGACCAGAACCATCTTGAATCTTCTCTGTATCATCTCAAGTACACGGGAGTCGGAATCCAACAACTCAATCGACCGACCAATGAGATCGGCAAAATCGACATTCCCTACCTGTCGAAGCTTTTTCTCATAACGGTTGAACTGGTCTCGAAAGTGTGGATCATGCCGAAAATCGAATAGACTTGAGCTTTCAGGGGATAACCCCATATCTTTAGCGAGAGAAATTGCTTTAGCCACCGGAGAAAGTTCAGTCTTCTTACTCTCGGGATAACACGATGCCAACAGTGAGAGGGCATCATCATCGTCATAAATGGTAAATGAGTTTGACAGACCTATACTCGCCCCATATCGTCTAAGCAGCCAAGCTCCGAACGAGTGAAAAGTTCGAATATGCATGTCGGAAACATCGACATCTCCGAGCATCTCAACCACACGGTCCCGCATCTCCTTAGCCGCTCTATTCGTAAACGTAACAGCAAGGATTTCCCATGGTTTCACACCAAGGACATCTATCGCATAGGCAATCTTTGTAGTAATTACACGAGTCTTGCCCGAACCGGCCCCAGCTAATACAAGCAACGGTCTGCTATGTTCAAGCACTGCCTCCCGTTGAGGTTCATTCAGTTGTGCAAGGTAGTGCTCAATCCTACTCACTGCTTCACCCCGCTCTTCACTGGTATGGCCTCCAAATCTATTCCGTTAACTCGGGTTATACCACACGCAACTTTTGTACCCGGTACCAAATTTCTTCCCATGATGACGGTAAGGCCATCCACCTCCGGAGCCTGATGCGGTGTTCTTCCAATAGCGAGATCTTCACCCTCTACCAGTTCCTCAATAATAACGTCCTGAACGGTTCCCACAAATCGTTGCAATCGTTCGTGAGTAATGGGCTCCTGCAGTGCTTCAATCTCTTTCTGCCATGCTGCAGCCCGCTTTGCCACTTTCTTATGTTCCTGTTCCGTTCGATCATTGTAGGCAGGAGTGTCCTCCTCACGTGAGTAGGTAAAGGAACCCACCCAATCAAGCTGAGCCTCCTGAATGAACTGTTTAAGCTCAGCAACCGTCTCTTTTGTTTCACCGGTAAATCCAAGCATCAATGTGGAGCGTAGTGTTGCCTCCGGAAGTGTACTGCGAATGGAATTCACCAAAGCCAAATACTTTTCACGATCGCCTAAACGACCCATGGGACGTAATACATCGGGGTGTGCATGCTGAAAGGGGATATCAAAATAGGGAATAATCTTCTCATGTGTTCGCACATACTCTGGAAGCTCTGCAGGAAAATCGTCTGGATGAATATAGAGCATACGAATCCTAAAATCACCTTCAAGTGACACCAGAGCCTCAAGCAGCTCCATAAAACGAGAGGTATGGGAGTCGGTGTCTGTACCATAGGCAGCAAGATCCTGTGCGATGAGGTTCAATTCAATTATACCTGTGGCAACTAACCTCTTGGCTTCAGCAATGACAGCCTCGAGGGGTCGACTTCTAAGTGAACCGCGAATGAGCGGGATTGCACAGTACCGGCACCGATGATTACACCCCTCAGAAATTTTCAGATACGCGGAACCAGGGTAGTTGAATAGCTTACCTCGGGTATCACTCTCCTCAGTAATACGTGGATATGCAGGAAGATCAATTGCCCGCTCACCTGCATAGATTCGTCGAACAAGGCTCGTAATCTGTCGAAGGTCCCGGTTCCCAAAAATTCCGTCTGCCTCAACCAGCTCCTCATCCAAGTCTTTTCCATACCGCTGAGATAGGCACCCGGTCATGATTACCTTGGCTTCTGGATACTGGTCTCGAAGAGCAAGAAACGTAGAAATAGACTCTTCCCGTGCAGATTCTATAAATCCACAGGTATTGACCATAATGAGGTCGGCATCATCGGCAGTCTCAACAACCGTACAACCGGCCTCAACCAAATTCTCCACCATCACTTCAGCATCCACCTGGTTCTTTGCACAACCAAGATTCTCTACATATATCCGTTTGCCGACAATATCGACCATAGTATCCTCCTCAACGTCCTTAAGCTACCTGGGCAAGTCTGGGATAAGTTTCCAAACCTGTCAATTGGTTCAGCGAAACTGAATTTTATGTTTTTGAACCGAACATATTTTTTAAATTCATGCAAGTTGTCAATTTTTGATATGCTCTTGTCATTAAATTGGACAAGAACAACTTTTATTTCCGTATTCTATTCCAGATACGTACCAAAATATTACGATTGCTTCAATTAGACCTCGTATTTATGCAAAAAAAGTGGCGAATTTCCTTGACTGCAGAGCCCTGTTCGGTATATCCGTTTACTTGCAAAACAATACGACATAGTATACTATCGGTTCGTATGCACGCATACCACCATTCCCCCTTTCATGAGGTTGCCAATGACTAAATACATTTTCAGAAGACTCCTGGGTATAATTCCGACCCTCTTGATAATTGTGACCATAAGTTTTTTCATCGTTCGGGTTGCTCCCGGTGGCCCTTTCGATGGTGAACGAGCTCTTCCCGAAGTAGTAAAACGTAATATAGAAGAAAAATATCATATGAATGATCCCCTGTTGGTTCAGTACGGTCGGTACATGTTCGATGTAATGCGTGGAGACCTCGGACCTTCCTACCGCTATAAAGACCATGATGTAAACTTCTATATATTCCAGAGTCTGCCAAACTCCATGATGCTGGGTGCTGTAGCAATATCGATAGCAATATTGTTTGGAATCACCAGTGGTATGCTTGCGGCGGTAAAACAGAACACCTGGGTCGATTATCTTAGTATGGCCATAGCAGTTGTTGGAATATCGGTACCGCTGTTTGTCATAGGTCCGGTATTGCAATATGTGTTCGCCATGAAGCTGCAATGGCTGCCAACGTCTGGATGGTTTACATCGGGGGATGGTTGGAAGACAATTATTCTCCCGGCAATCACTCTGGCCTTTCTCGATTTTGCAACCATTGCACGGCTCACCCGTTCAAGTATGCTGGAAACGTTGAGAAGCGATTATATCCGTACCGCAAAGGCTAAAGGGATGAAAAACTCTTCCATTATCTTCAAGCATGCCATGAAAGGAGCAATGCTCCCCATAGTCAGCTATCTTGGACCAGCTTTTGCAGGAATCATCACTGGGTCTGTCGTCGTTGAACAGGTTTTCCGAATCCCCGGGCTCGGAAAATTCTTCGTCCAATCCTCATTCAACCGTGACTACACATTGATTGTCGGAGTTGTTATTGTCTACTCAGTTATTCTCGTAATTATGAATTTCTTCGTAGATATTATTTACTCACTATTAGATCCCCGTATCACGTATAAATAGAATTGGAGCACATGCATGAAATTTTTTAGATTCAAAAAAAATCAAACCCAAGCAACAAATGAATTCAATCAGGTGGTAGCGGGCAACAGTCTTAGTAAAGATGCGTGGAGACGATTGAAGAAAAACAAAATGGCAGTGATTAGCGTCATCATTGTATCAATCTATATTCTTCTCGCAATTGCAGCTCCTATTCTACCCATTTATCCATACGATGAAATTATTCTTGATCACCAGCATCTCAAACCCAGCTTCACACAGAACGCCGGCGAGTTGCTCATGGAAAAAAAGCTGGCAGATCTCTATACCCAGTCTTGGCGTCAGGGACGTATGAAAGTAACCCAAGAACAAGAAGATATGTTATGGGCATGGATTGACAACAGTGAAGCAAACAAGGTCTGGGACTGGATGTACATTGAAGGAGCACGTCAGATTGAGGAAGGGTTATATACACTGACATCGGCTGAACAGCGTACCATAGATAATCTGGAGAAAAAGCTGAAAACCGATTTGCAGATAACGGTCTCCAAGATATGGTTCAATAATCCAGAGAATGGCAAACGTGAAAATATAGAAAAAATTCCGATCGATACAACGGTTGAACTGTATTCAGATATGATCGGTGCTCCTAAGAATCTGGTAATTGAACAATACGAACGAGAGATCGAACAGCAGATTATGAAAACGGTTAAAGCTCAAAACACCGACCTTTCGGAAGAAGAGTATGCAGTTCTCTACGAGAAAGAGATTGAGGGAATGTCGGATCGAGAACACGACAAACTGGTTAGAGAGAATATTTTTGCTAAGATAGCTGCTGAAGCTCAGAATATCGCTGCCTCCGATTTGAAAGATGCCGCAACCGATGAAACAGCTATCTTCCCACTGAAGGAGGAGATCTCCATAAAAGGTCCCCTTTCTGCCGATGTAGAAGCCTCCCGTAAACATGATCGCCAGTATTATCTGGGAACAGACTATCAGGGACGAGATATGTTATCCCGTATTATCTATGGTGGACAGGTTTCGATTGCCATCGGATTCATCGGAACAATTACCAGTGTGCTCATCGGTATTGTCCTCGGTGCCTTAGCTGGATATCTCGGCGGAAAAGTTGACTACTTCATTATGCGTGTTGTTGATATCATGTATGGTTTGCCGTACATGTTACTGGTTATTATCGCCATGGCAATATTTGGGCGAAACATATTAAATCTGTTCTTTGCGTTGGCCATTATTAGCTGGCTTACCATTAGCCGTATGGTTCGCGGACAAATTATGTCGCTAAAGAATCAGGAGTTTATTGAAGCAGCACGTTCCATGGGAGCACCAACCTGGCGTATCATATTCCGCCACCTTGTTCCCAATTCTCTCAGTATTATTATTGTATTCTCCACCCTGAGAATTCCATCGTTCATCATGACTGAGTCCTTCCTCTCCTTCCTCGGATTAGGAGTACAAGCTCCCTATGCATCCTGGGGTTCGCTTGTGGGAGATGCAGTCGGTGGTATGACATTATACCCGTGGAAGCTTTTCTACCCTGCTGCAGCAATGACTATCTTCCTCTTCGCGATGAACTTTCTCGGAGACGGTCTTCGTGACGCCTTCGACCCACAGAGCAAGAATCAGCTATAGGAGCAAGAAAAGTGACGAATCAAGCATCACAAGAATCATACGATACATTACTTGAGGTGAAAAACCTTCAGACCTATTTTAAGACCGATGCCGGTATTGTTAAGGCCGTAGATGGAATTTCCTTCAATCTTAAAAAAGGTGAGACCCTTGGAATTGTTGGAGAATCTGGAAGTGGCAAGTCGGTAACCAACCTGTCGATTATGCGGCTCATTCCAAGCCCTCCAGGAAAAATTGTGGGAGGTGAGGTACTCTTTGAAGGAAAAGACATTTTAAAACTTTCTGAAAGTGCTTTACGACATATCCGCGGAAACGAAATTTCCATGATTTTCCAGGATCCGATGACCAGTCTGAACCCGTTCCTGAAGATATCGACTCAGATGATAGAGACAATCCGGCTGCACCAGGATATCTCAAAGAAAGAGGCCCTGCAAAAATCCATCGATATGTTGAAGCTTGTGGGAATTCCTGCTGCCGAAGAGAGAATTCACAACTATCCTCACCAGTTCTCCGGTGGAATGAGGCAGCGTGTCATGATTGCTATGGCTCTGAGTTGTGAAGCTAAAATTCTCATAGCAGACGAACCTACTACTGCATTGGATGTTACAATTCAGGCACAGATACTCGAACTCATTCAGGAACTTGCCAAAAAACTCGAGACTGCAGTTATTCTTATAACTCATGACCTTGGTGTTGTTGCTGGCATGTGTGACACCGTATGTGTCATGTACGCAGGCAAGATTGTTGAAAAGGCAAAGACCAATGATTTGTATAAACGCCCCTCGCATCCCTACACATTTGGCCTCATCCAGTCGGTACCACGGCTCGATAAAGCACATAACGGTAAGCTCTACTCTATTGAGGGACAACCACCTAACGTTATAGATCTCCCCCCCTGTTGTCCATTTCATCCACGGTGTAATAAGGTCATGGATATATGTAGAACTCAGTATCCCCCTACAACCGACTTAGGAGATGGACACGAGGTGGCTTGTTGGCTATTCAATGATCAGAAGGAGCAGTCTCATGAGTAATACTCCCCAGAAAAAACCACTGCTTGAGGTTGTAGATCTCAAACAGCATTTCCCCATAGAGTCAGGATTCATTATTAAGCGTAAAATTGGTGCCGTACGAGCAGTCGATGGGATTTCCTTTACCGTAAATGAAGGAGAAACCCTCGGAATCGTTGGCGAATCGGGTTGTGGGAAATCTACCACAGTCCGTTCAATTTCACAGTTATATAAACCTACGAGTGGAAGTGTAATCTTTGATGGTGTAGATCTTGTCAATGCACCAAGAGAACAGATGCTTGATGCTCGAAAGAATATCCAGATGATATTCCAGGATCCGTATGCATCGCTAGATCCCCGCATGACCGTTCGCACAATAATTGCTGAACCCCTCGATATTTATCGCAAGCGAGGAATGCTTGATGCTTCAGTCACTCCAGCATCTATCGAAAAGCGGGTAGAAGAGCTTATGGAACGTGTTGGCCTCAATAAAGCTTTTAAAAATCGATACCCACATGAGTTCAGCGGTGGACAGCGTCAGCGTATCGGCATTGCCCGTGCTCTCGCATTAAATCCAAAAATTATTTTGGCAGATGAGCCGGTAAGTGCACTCGATGTGTCTATCCAATCACAGATTCTCAATCTGTTGCATGATTTGCAAAAAGAGTTGGGACTCACATACCTGTTTATTGCTCATGACTTGGCTGTTATTGAATATATCAGTACCCGTGTTGCGGTCATGTACCTGGGAAAGATTATGGAACTTTCACGCTCTGGGGATCTCTACAAGAACCCATTACACCCGTATACGAAGGCATTGCTCTCTGCCGCACCAATTCCTGATCCCGAAATTGAGAGGAAACGGCAGAGAATTATTCTCACCGGAGATGTCCCTTCGCCGAATAAAGAGCGAGTGGGCTGTTATTTCTATGATCGTTGTCCAAGCCGTATGGAGAAGTGCAAAGTAACTATTCCACCCATGAAGCGGATTGACGAGAATCACGAAGTAGCTTGCTGGCTGTACGAGTAAAATAATAGATTTCTACAGATTACTGTATCCGCCTGTTCCGTGCATCATCTGTTCCCATGAAGCATTACTGGATAGGTTATATATCTCGCACGGAAATTGGTTGAATGGTATCCGGTTCCCGATCTGCATGGAAAGCTAGTCCCATAAGCACTGCAAGGTATTGTGCGGAGGATTCTGTTCTGCCCGCACTCGTATTCTCGGGAATAATCTCAATATCCTTTACCGAATCATCCTTCAGATGGAGTGAAAAAACTACCATTGCTTTGTTTCGTCCACGAGGTCTGGCATGAGTCTCTGCTGGCGATCGGCCTCTTACGAAGTGAGAAACTTCTACTCGGTCTACATTTTCCGCTTGAATTTGTGTTCGTTTTACTACCATAAAGCTTCCTATGGTGTACGTAATAGTTCCTTTCGATGGGTTAAATTCCCAACTTTCTCGATATCCCAAACCCACAAGTCCAAGAATCAGAAAGAAAAGTGGAATAAGACTTGAAATGCCAAAGGAGCCATCTATGAGAACCGTTACAAACCCATAGCCCATAAACAGTGAAAAAACTGCGTACATCCATCGAGTACTTGTAGTAACTGCGTAGGTTGCTGAGTTGTTGGTATGTTTGGTTAATTTCATGCGCATTGAAGGCGTCTCCTTCTATCAAAACTCTATCATCAAAACTAATAGTACCAACTATAGTGGCAACAGGCAAACTAAGATAGTGTCAGCAGAAGTGCCAATTTTGTGAAGAAATAGGTCACGCCATGTTTTTGGACACAAGCTTAAGCCATTTATCCTTGATTATTAGAATTCTTTACTGTACTCTATGGTGAACGCATATATTTCATAAGGAGATATGTATATGAAAAAAGTCTTATCAATTGCATTAATCATTCTCCTTGTCGGTGCCTTATTTGTTTCCTGTGGAAAGAAAGAAGAGGCCGCCAAGGTTGAGACACCTGCTGCAACAGCCCCTGCACCAGCAGCCACCCCGGCAGCTCCTGCAGCAACCCCGGCAGCTCCCGCCGCTCCGGCACCTGCGGCTGTAACACCGGCACCTGCTCCAGCAGCACCTGCACCAGCAGCTCCTGCTAAAGCAGCAGAAGATCGTGTTGTCTTCAGATTGGTTAATGGAGCTGAACCCGAAAGCCTTGATCCTCACATGATTCAGGGTGTTCCAGAACACCGAATTTATGAGGCAATCTTCGAGGGTTTAGTTGCTTACCATCCCGAAACCGCAGCAGCAGTTCCAGGATTGGCCGAAAGTTGGACCATCAGCGAAGATGGTACCCAGTTCACCTTTACATTACGTGACGCAGTTTGGAGTGATGGAGTTCCCATTACTGCTCAGACAGTCGTTGACTCATGGATGCGTGAGCTTGATCCTGCAACAGGTACTCCCTATGCATGGTTCCCCTCAATGTTCCTAAAGGGTGCAGCTGAATTCAATAGTGGTGAAGCTGGACCAGAAGCTGTAGGAATCCGTGCTCTAGACGAGAAAACCTTCCAGATGGATCTTCTTGGACCACTCCCCTATGCTCTTGATGCACTTGCACACTACTCATTTGCTGTAGTGCCAATGCACGCAATCGAGAAGTATGGTGACCAGTGGACACTCCCTGAAAACTTCGTTGGAAACGGGCCATATGTATTGAATGAGTATGTTCCTCAGTCCTACATCAGCGTTGTACCAAACGAGACATACTGGGATGCAGACGCAGTTAAGCTCGATGAAGTTGTCTTCTATGCTATTGATGATAACAATACAGCCTACAACATGTACCTCAATGGTGAAGTAGATTGGATGACCACGGTTCCTCTGGATCAGATCGAGGCAGCATCATTGCGCCGCGATTACCACAGAGCACCACAGCTTTCCACCTACTACTATGTATTCCAAGTTGAAAAGGCTCCATTTGATGACGTAAGAGTTAGAAAGGCTCTTTCCATGGCATTTGACCGCCAGGCATTGGTAGACCAGGTTGCACGTGCCGGACAGATTCCAGCTTGGGGTATCGTACCCGAAATGGCTGGATATCCTGCACTCGGTGAGCCCGTTT
>CAZTUL010000024.1:12854-30009 GCA_964616275.1 uncultured Spirochaetaceae bacterium
AACACATTCCTCGACATGTTCCTAACCGGTACTGCTATGAACGGTGGAAAATACTCGAATGAAATTTACGACCTCCTTATTCGCGAAGCTGCCGTACTTGACGGTGAAGAACGAATGGAAGTTCTCTTGCAGGCTGAAGACATCTTGATTAATGAAGATCAGGCTGTTATGCCAATGTACTACTACACCACTAACAACATGATTGATACATCAAAGTGGGGCGGCTGGTATCCTAACACAATGGATTTCCACCCAACCAAGGATGTTTACTTGAAGTAGTTCACGCTATGGATTATTTGGCTCCCGGCTTTTGCTGGGAGCTTTTTTATTTTCGAGGCTATGCACAAAACGTACCTGTATCGACATGGGTCCCTTATTTACGGTATAGTCGGCACATGGACATCACACTCTACGCAACTCATGTGGATGGAGCAATTACTATTCCTTCCTCCAAGTCCCAAACGATCAGGGCATTGCTGCTGGCTGCTTTTTCGAAGGGACACAGTGTTATTCATAACCCTCTCGATTCACAGGATACTCGATCGTGCATAGAGGCTTGTCGTGCTTTTGGTGCAGTTATCGATTGGCATGAAGTGGAGACCTCTACATTATCTGAAGTGTATATAACGGTAGATGCACCTGAGGCTTTCCCCGAATCTATCACCATCGACTGTGGAAATTCCGGTACTACCCTCTACCTAGCGTGCGGCCTTGCAGCCTGTACTGGAGCTGCGGTCACTTTTACTGGAGATGCACAGCTTAAGAATCGTCCAGTAGGACCCCTTCTGGATGCACTTGAAGACTTAGGAGCACAAATTACCTATCCATCGAATCAATCACGCCAGGGATATCCACCGTTCACTATTCAGGGTCCACTTTCTGGGGGGAAAACTTCGATAACCTGTCATACAAGTCAGCATCTTTCTGCTTTGTTATTGGCTTGTCCACTTGCCCTTCAGGAATCAGAAATCATAGTGCCTCTGCTGAATGAACGACCGTATGCCGAGATGACCCGTTCATGGCTGGATCGACAACATATCTCATATTGGGCAAATGAAACATTACAGCATATCAAAATTCCCGGGAAACAGCGATATACTCCATTTGAAGCAACCGTTCAAGGAGACTATTCTTCGGCATCATTTTTTATCTGTGCTGCTGCAATAGCTGGAGGAACTATCACAATTCGTGGTTTGGATCCGAACGATCCTCAGGGCGATAAGGAAATTCTTTCTATTGTGCAAACCATGGGTTGTTCAGTGGTATGGGAGGATGCCCTCACCGTATCTGTGACTAGTCCGGGTCGAGGAAATCTTATTGGCGGTTCTTTTGATTTGAATGCAATTCCAGATGCACTTCCTATTCTTGCCGTTACTGCATGCTTCGCTCAGGGCACTACGCAATTAGGTAATGTTCCTCAAGCCCGCATTAAGGAGACTGACCGGATTGCTGTTATGAGAGAGAACCTATCGGCATGTGGTGTTGAAGTGGAGGAACTCGAGGATGCCCTTATTATCCACGGTACAGGTACTCTTTCGGGAGGATATTGCAAAGGATACGATGATCACCGCGTTATTATGGCCATGGCAATTGCATCACTCGGTTGCAGCAATTCAATCACTATTGAGGGTATTGATGCAGTCGCGGTTACTTTTCCTACTTTTTTTACATTATTACAACACATATCTACGCCAAATCAGGAGCACAAACTATGACATACTACGATTTAAGAAGCGATACGATTACCAAACCTACTACGGAAATGCGAAAAGCAATGGCAGATGCTGAGGTTGGAGACGATGTCTATTTTGAAGATCCCACCGTTAACCGTCTTGAAAAACTTTCTGCAGAGATGCTTGGCAAGGAAGCAGCACTGTTCGTGAGTTCAGGTTCCATGGGAAATCTCATTCCTCTTTTTATTCATGCTGGAAGAGGATGTGAAGTGCTCACACATCGTGATAGCCATATTATTCAGCATGAAGTTGGGGCAGTCTCAGCTCTTGCAGGTGCTCTACCTATAGGTCTAGATGCACCGCGTGGTATTCTTACACCCGAGGTTCTAGAACCTCATATAAAGCCTCATGCATATGATTTAGCAC
The DNA here is from genome assembly GCA_964616275.1 of uncultured Spirochaetaceae bacterium. GTDB lineage: Bacteria > Spirochaetota > Spirochaetia > Sphaerochaetales > Sphaerochaetaceae > CAYZJV01. The sequence goes on from CAZTUL010000024.1 coordinate 14,954, forward strand.
GTACTGCGATGATTGAGGTGGAAAATACGATTGGAGGAGTCTGTTATCCTCTGGAAATACTTCAGGACATTCGCAACCTTGCTACCCGTTATGGTCTTCTTGTACACATGGATGGTGCTCGACTGTGGAATGCCTCGGTTGCAACAGGAGTTGCTGCGGATACGCTGGCTACCCAGGCAGATACGGTCACGTTTTGTCTGTCCAAGGGTCTAGGTGCACCAGTGGGGAGCGTTCTCTGCGGGACTCAGGAGTTTATCGACAAAGCACGAGCAATCCGCAAGATGCTGGGTGGCGGGATGCGCCAGGTAGGGATTCTCGCTGCTGCTGGACTTTATGCACTTGATCACAATATTAACCGACTTGCTGACGACCACGATCATGCCCGAAAAATTGCAGAGACAATCAACACTACCGAGTGGGCACATGTGGCTATGGAAAACGTTGAAACCAACATTCTATTTATGTATGTACCGGGTACAAATATTCAGAAAGTAGTTGAAGTACTCAAAGCCCATGGAATTCTCTGCTCTGGGTCTGGTGAATCGATTCGTCTTGTCACCAACCTTGGTATTTCCAATAATGATACTGAAAATATCTGTGAAATCATTCGTACCATAAATCCGAAGGAGTTCTCATCATGAAAGCAGTTCTTTGCTGGTTCAGTGGTGCGGGAAATTCTAAAACCGTTGCCCAGGATTTAGCCGCTAAGATGCCGTTCGACGAGGTAATCTCTGTAGCAAAAACAATTAATGATCCTGAAATTTTAAAGGATACCCGGATTCTTGGATTAGTTTTCCCTATATATTTTTTTGGTCCTCCGGCTTTAGTTCGTAGATTTATTCTGGAAACCCTTGCTGCCGAACACTTGGAATTAGATTACTTATTTGTGGTATTTACCCATGGGGGTATGCCGATTTACGGGGCAAGTATAACTGATAGACTCTTAGCTGAAGCAGGGTATGTTGCAAGTTATGTTACTGGAGTTTCTGCAGTTGACACCTACATTCCGCTTTTTCGGGTACCTTCGTACCCGGTACAAAATAAAATTCACCGAAAAATTGCATTACGAGTGGATCGCATTGCAAAAGAAATTAGCTCTCAAACTCTCCGTGTTGCGACACGACTGCCCTTCTCACGATTGTATCATGCTATATGGGAAGGAATTATTAAGAAAAGAGCGGTTAAAGACCGAAGATTCTCCATTCAAAATAATTGTACCGGGTGCGGAATATGTGCTCGGGTATGTCCGGTGGGGAATATCACGATTGAAGCAAACCGGCCATTATTCCATCATCAATGTGAACAGTGCTTTGCCTGCTACCATCACTGTCCTGAGCATGCTATAGCATTATCACCAAGCCCTCTTCTTGGTTATACCTGGTACATACCACCTAAAACCTTTGACACAAAGGAGTCAGAATAGGCATGTATGACTTTTCCACAACCATAGACAGGAAGAACTCTCTTTCAGTTAAATGGAATCGAGAAGCTATTCGAAGTATCTGTAACAACCCTGATGCACAACCCTTCTGGGTAGCCGACATGGACTTTCCTGCTCCTCCGTCGGTTCTTTCAGCACTACAAGGACAGGTAACACATGGTGTACTCGGTTACCCGGCATTCAGTACTACACAAACAGTTTTCGCCTCCTGGGCACAAAAGAGACACAACTGGGAAGTCGATCCGAAAGATGTAGTTCCAACCCCCGGGATGCTTGCATCTATTGCCACTCTCGTAGAATTATTAAGCGAAGTCGGCGATAAAATAATTCTTCCGATGCCCGCATATCAACCCTTCGTTCATATTATTACCAGCCTTGGACGAATCATCGTCGAATGGCCTCTTCACTATGAATCGAATACCCATGCCTTTTCGCTCGATATGCCGCTCTTTGAACAACTTTCTTCCCACAAAGACACCCCACTACTTCTGTTCTGCTCACCACATAATCCTACCGGCAGAGTTTTTTTCGAGACCGAACTCATGGCCATAGCACAAATTGCTGCCCTAAATAACATTGCGGTCATTAGTGACGAAATCCATGCAGATCTTACATTACCCGGGTATCGGCATATCCCGTTCGATACCGTTGCTCGAACATACGGCATTACCTGTGCAACGTGCATGGCCCCATCTAAAACATTCAATATTGCAGGAGAACATTTTTCAATCATAGTGTCCTCGCATGGAGAATTAAGGAATCGGTTAAAACAGCGACTGCAAGCACTACATATTTCCCCAGATATTCTTGCTACCGTAACAGCACTCAGTGCATACCAAGGCGGGTTTGACTGGCTTAACGAACTACGGTCCCATCTTGCTTCGCAAATTGAACAAATCTCCTCACTGCTGAATTCAAGTTCTTCAGGCCTATCATTAGTCACTCCTGAGGCCTCCTTCATCGCATTTATTGACTGTTCTTCCATATATGATGCAGTACTCGAAGATGCGGCGGCACACCCAGCACTCTACGAAAAACGAACAAGCCCACAAGGAGGGCTACTCTCTCGATTCTTTGGTCAACGTGCAGGAATAGCAATGAACGATGGTTCATGGTTTGGTACCGGGTACAAATATTTTGTTCGGTTCAACTATGGTACGCATACCTCAGCAGTTTCACAAGCAATCTCAGCGATGATTCAAGCAGTAGAGGGTCTTCCCTATTCCAAGTAACCCTAAATGAGAGCTGCCCTCTACCCCAACCACACCTCGTTTCCCACAGCTCGCGTATAGCAAAGTGCAGCGTACACGGGAAGATTGTAGAGACGTTCGGCAGCCATCCGATAAATTGTAAGCTGTTGTTCATGTGCTGAACGCATGATTGTACTGTCGGTTTTAAAATCGACAATTTTTACACAATTTTCATACCGAAGTAAAAGATCAATCGAACCATTCAGTATAACCGATTCAGTCGGGGGAAAAGATGTATCCTCTATTCCTGCCGAACGGAGTTCATCACCATCCACACACAAAGCAAAGCGGACTTCACTTTCAACTGCAGCTGGAATGCTGCTGCCAGATAGCAGATTATGTAAAAATTTTGATGAAAGTACGTTATTCGCTAACACGAGTGCCGAATCAACAAGAGTCTGTAACTCAGAGGATGTAAGATTTGCACGTGAAATCTCTTTGGGCATAACAAGCAGTGCATCCCGCATACTCATTTGCATGTCCACAGAATAATCTCCAGCGTCGTTGATCGCACGTTCAAGCAATGAGTGAACCCACGTACCGAAAACCGCCGTAAGCCCTCGTTCAATTAGAATAGAATCTGCAGCAATCGCTGGAAGAGCCTCTCCCTGCATGGCATAGAACGCTGAATAGTCGGGAGTCTCATGTGCAAGTTGTGTAACGGCATAGGATGACTTTGGGTACTCACGAGGGGCATGAGGATTCTGATACGCAAGGCTCATTGCAGTTAACCGATTATGAATTTGCTTATGCGATACCGTCGCATGCAGAACACGTTTTGGAGCATCTTCAATACTCTCCACCGAACAGTAAGACCCACATGTTGCTGGGTTATCCAATACTGGGGTGGTATATGCTAGATGGGCGAGGAAATTTTTACCCACCATCTTTTCTCCCAGATTCTTTTGGTTAGCGTAACCAGAAAGTATAAGATGGTTTTGTGCTCGAGTCAGTGCTACATAGAGTAATCGTTTCATCTCAGCTGTTTCCATGTTAGCAAGAGTCTCTTTCTGTTGATCATATGCGAGATTTGTAGTTTTTTCGTAAAGTCTCATATGACGAGGAATCAAGAGCCTTTTGGCCTCATGTTCGATTTGCTGCCAAGCAGGAGTTTTTTTGGGTGAAGGCATTCCTCCAAGGTTAGCCAGAAACACGATAGGGAATTCAAGACCTTTCGATTTATGTATGGTCATGAGTTGAACACCTTCAATCGTGTCCCGAAGCGGTTCAACATTCTCGAGTTTCATATTCTGCCCCAACCGAGGTCGCACATAATCAAGAAAGGGTGCCAGCCCACGTTCCTGCATATCATATTGCACAGCTAATTCATGAATGAAATCAAAATGCTGTAGATAGACCTGATACAATGGATCTCCAAGCAAGTAGAGTCTATATCCACCTGCATACCATATATGCGAAACGAGCTGAGCTACGGAACCTCCTCGTGCCAGGTGTACGAGTTCACGATACAGCTTCTGACAAACAGCATACTTTTGAGCATCCTCCGCCGATAGAGGTGCTGCCGAGATATCGAAGAAAGCAGATTCACCATCTTGTTCCATAACATCGAGCACTGTGATCAAGGCATCATCTGAAAGACGACATAACGGTGAGCGTAAAACTGCAGCAAATGCTAGCCGGTCCTCATGGAATATGATGAGCTGGAGTATGCTATAGATATCATTCATAGGTGCTTCGAGAAAAAGTGATTGCACTGCAGATAACGTATAGGGAATCCCCGCTATTCTCAGAGCCTTCTCATAGTGCAATTGATTAGAACTCGTCCTGAAAAGAACTGCAATCTCATGATACTTCGGTCTTCGGACTACACCGTGTTCATCAACAATAAGGTACTCATCAGAATGTATCATCCGCTGAATTCGGCATGCTATAGCATAGGCTTCTGCCTGAACATCGAGCACATATGCATCGGGATCGTCCTCCTGCTCCTCCGAATCATTTTCAGAATCACTTTCGGCATCCTCTTCGTCTGCTAGACGTTTAATCAGGAATGAAACCTTAGGAGAAATTCCTTTGTTGGCTTTACGTGAGCTGAGGGGCTCAAATGCAGCTTCATACGGAGCATTATCATCTCCCATACTCAATTGGAAAATGATATTAAAGAAATCAATGAGGGTCGGTTCACTCCGGTAGTTGTAAGCTAACGGTATGGTTTTTCCGCCCTGAGCCTCAATTTCAGCACCTATTCCCTTAAAAACAGAAACATCAGCCCCTCTAAAACGATAGATTGATTGCTTATCATCTCCAACGAAGAAAAGTTTGTCCGATGCGAGCGGTCCATTCGGGTATTGCTCTGCGAGAAGGTAGACAATATCCTTCTGCAGTGTATTGGTATCCTGAAATTCATCAATCATGATAAACCGGAACTTCTTCTGATAGTAGGAGCGAACAGGAAGGTTATGCTGGAGAATATCGCGAGCCATATGTGCGATATCGCTGAAGGTGAGTATACCTCGTTCTCGTTTTGCAGCAAGATACAGCTCATGATATCGTCCTAACACTGTGAAAACCGGCAGTAATAGCGGAGCATCACACAGTGCAGCACATGCCTTACGTACTGCGATAAGTGTTTTTCGAATTTCATCAATCTGTGCATTAAAAGGAGCCACAAAATCTTGCTTTCCTCGGCACTTGTTGATTTTGCACGCTTCAAGGTAGGCAAGAACCGCTTCCGGATTTTCACACTGGTGAAGCATCTCTGACTCTGCAGCATACGCCTGTGCAACTGATACAGCAGAAGTGTAGCCTTTACCATTTCCTGGAATATCAATGAGCACTCTCAATTGTTGGAGCAGGGTCTCAATCGTATGTTCATAGAGTGATCTTATATACGTATACGTACCACGAGCTTGTTCAGAAGCATCGTAGGTGCTTGCCGGATGAAATTCTTGGTGGGCGAGTTTTACCAGGAACAATAGCAAATCATCTGGACTGTACAATGCAGCTAGAAATTTTAACCCCTCATCGTCCTCCAGGGAGGTTAGCAATTGATGAGCACACTCACTCGCCATCTCCTGATTCGCCTCTTCATCCATGATGTATTCAGGACCAATACCATACCGTGTAGGATCAGACGCAACTACGCGGTTACAGAATGCGTCTATCGTGGTGATGGTGGCATCAGAAAATCTACCAATCTCTGCACGTATATCGGGATCATCCTGAAAATCAAGCAGTTTTTGATGAATTCGTTCGTGCATTTCGGTTGCAGCTGCCCGACTGAAGGTGAGTGTGAGAATCTCATCTACATGTGCAAAGCCCTGCGAGACCAACCAGAGAAATCGGTAGGAGAGAACGGTTGTTTTCCCTGAACCGGCTCCGGCGGTCACAACGCAATTTGTATCGCAGTAAACAGCCTCTTTTTGTCGACTATCAAGATTTTTCACAATCTCAGCGAAGGCTTCAATGCTCATCATATGAGTGCGTACCTCCGTCTACAGATTTGTCGATAATCGCAATGAATACAGGGTTTTCCCGATGTAGTTACCCCAAGTCGTCCTTCGCGGATCGCATTAACCATCTCATCGATGCGCTGTTCCACTTTCTCAATGAGCCAGTCACGCTTCTGCGGTTCATGTGCTTTCCAGATTACCTTATATGCACCCTTGTCTATTGCAAAGTAGGCACCGATAGTTACGGCTTTATGTTCCCCGTCGGAAATCAGAGAGGAGTCTCTAATGAGTTTTGCGTAGAGTGGAAGTTGGTGTGTCGGAATAGTTTCATTTCCCGGATTAAAATCCTTCATTCGGTTGTTGAACGATTTTTTATAATCTACGACCGCGATATACTCCGTCCCGTCATCTTCAACCTGTTTGAGAATGCGGTCAATTCTGCCTTCGAGTGTATAGTGAGCTTTGTGGTACGTCATAGTCAGCGGGGCTTCGAATGCTATGCTGGTATAATCACTGAATAAATTGGATTCAGCTTTCAGTATTGCAAGAAGGTCCGGTCCGTAGTGTTCTCGAATATAATACATAACCGCTGCCGATGGGGCCTGCGGCATACGGGCATACCGGTCAAATTCTGCGTTTATGATATTTTCAAGCATTTCACGATACAGGGAGTCAACCAGGTCCTTTCTGAAGGTTCCCGTTCTTTGTGCAATTTCCCCGAAAAAGTTCTCGTAAATTCGATGCATGATAATTCCCAACTGCCTATGGTCGATGGATTGTACTGCGTAGGTTTCCTTCTTCAGATGAAATACATAGTGTGCAGCCCACTTCATGGGACACCCTGCAAAAGCATCAAGCATTGTATTTGATACCCCCAAAGTACCATCCGATAACGAAAATCTTTTCCATAATGAAAAATAAGGGTGCGATTCAGCAAAATCGATGCGTGGTGGACTGAAGGCTGTGAAGCGAGCACGTGAGAACCATTGTGCCTGATTGTGTGAAGCTATCCATGCGGTGTGATTTTCTGATGCCCATGCTGTCTGTTCATAATATATTCTCCCAGATGGTACATAGGACTCTTCTTGCACCTCTCCCCGATCAATAAACAAGGAGGGAGGCAGCGAGCTCGTTCCGCCAAAGGCAGAGCCTGATGCAGACCAATAGGTATTATCGCTCAAATACCGATAATGATAGAGAAGAGGTTCTGTTGTATCAGACAATTCTGTGTCTTCCCAAATCGATTCAGCAATAAGAGGCAGCTTGGTCGATATCTGGCGAGTTGCATCTTCAGTACACCCAATCAAGAAGTGGTGGGCAGGCGAAATCCCGACCGAGGCAGTGTACGAATAGACTGGAATACCTCGATGGTGGTGTTGCGGTATATACTCCTGTTTGCCTATGATGTGTAAATACTGAGAAAACAGTGCGGGCAGCTCATTAATGCCACACGTTTCAAGATCCTCCCCCATCGCTTGCAACTGATCGAGACAATACGCCCATACACGATTAAGAATTGATTCTTCTGGTAATGCGTGTTCCGATGCAGTATCGAGCCAGCAGGTATTCCCTAAAGTAAACTCTTTACATGCAAATAAAGCACGTCTTAGCGAGGTTATCGTAGAGGCACGTACGATTGCGATCACCTGCTGTCGGAACGTACGATACCATGATAATACTGATGCATCCTCTGCTTTTTTTGAGGATTCCAATACGTGCAGCCAACGATCTGTTCGGGGATTCGTTGAACCGATTACCACCGAATATTCCACCCCGCATTGAATCAGTCTCTGTATGATACTTCGATCTTTAAACGGGTACCGGGAATCGAGTAAGAAAGATTTCATTGCATCGAACGAAAATTGATGTGTATAGAGATTGAGTATCGATTGCAGGAATTTTCCCGGGCTGTAGGAGAGGGGGGAACGTCCTTGAATAAAGGTTATCGGGATATCGCGAATCATAGCTTCATGTTCGACGTAGGGCCGCCAGCGATCAGCATTTCCGAGTGTTATTACTATCTCTTCAGGTGGTGTGTGTGCATCAAGCAGTTGTTCAATTTTATCTAATCGGTCACGAAGCTCCATGAGTTCATTCGAAAACCAGTGCAATATGTTGTTTGGATTTTCTGTCTCATCGGGATTCTGGATGCTGCAGCTCGTAATCCAATCAGGAAACGACTTCATGGCACTGAATTCTGCCCAACCTCTACAGACTTCTGGGAAAAATACAGTATAGTGGATGTTCCTGTTTTTCGCTGAATCGAAATTATCAAGAGAGGGCTGCAAAAAATGTGGTTCGAAAAGTGAGTGTTCACGAAGGAACTCTCGATAGATCACCCCAATACGGGCAGTATCATCTCGGTATGCTTTCGGAAGGCGCAGATATGCTTGGGGACGTTCCTTCATCATCTGATCCAGATCTTCCAAATGGGTACACAGGAGAGCAAGTGTTGCAGCAAGGTTTCCTATCGAATCGGGGTGGGAAGGATAGGTAAACCACTGTAAGGAACTGACAATCTGCTCATCTCCTAGCAGCTGCTGAGCAAAAAGAAGGCGTATGGTACCATTTGTCGGCTGTTCACTACGAACGGGAAGAAATTTTGCACGAAACCGGTCCCATGCAATAACTTTATCGAGTCGAACAGCTTTCCTGCTCGACAAACGGACATACGAATCTATCCAAAATTTTGCTGCCGTTTCTGTGGGAAACACACACACTTGGTTATCGCATTCCAGTAATGTATGAATAGTGTGTTTAGCCTCATTCATAGATGAAAGGATCATGGTGGCAAGTATACCATTAAAGGTGGTATACTCAAACCCATGAATGACCGGGAAATCCCGTCACAAAAACCGTTGTATACTCCTCTTTATTCCACTGAATCGGGGGGTAATCGACTCAATCTGATTCAGTGGATTGTCTGCTTTATATGCATTGAACTTGTTTGGACTTTTCTTGGAGGAGCGAGCACCACTCTTTTTTCGGAACTTACTCGGAATCGCTCATGGAGTACCTATTCATGGGTTATCTATCTTAACCAACATATAAATTTCGTTGTACTGTTTGGAAGTATATTCGTATTTGTACGATATATTCTCCGTATTCCTTTACGCACCTTTATCACACAAGCACCACGATTCAGATGGAAATTATTTCGGTTTTCACTCTTTGTTTGGCTTGTGGGAGTTTCCATAGCAACTCTCATTACTGCTCTCATAGAACCCCAAGCTATCATGTTGTATCGAACACCTCGTATTTGGGATCGACTTACGCTTATGATTCTCGCCTTACTCTTTACCCCATTGCAATGTATAGCCGAAGAACTTCTTTTTCGAACCTATGTGTGGAGAATGATGGAGGGACGAATCAAAAAGTTTTGGATTCCCGGGGTTATCTCTGGGTTAATTTTCACACTTGCACATCTAACAAACAGTGAATTGCAGTCAACAAACTATAGTGTGTTTGTCCTTTTCTATTATTTCCTTACAGGATTTCTGTTCATGGAGATGACGCGAATCCATGGAGGCAGTGAAGCTGCTTTTGGTGCTCATATTGCGAACAACCTGTTTCTCGTCTTCATAATAAACTATGCCGGCTCATCATTGCCAAGCGATTCTTGGTTTATTCAGCAAAATCCAATAATTTGGCTCGACCTTGTAGTACTCAGTTTATGTAGTGCATGCATTATCTGGATGGGAAAACATAAGCGGTTTTCCTCCGATTCCTAGGCTGTGTTTTGTAACATTGCCAAAGTATGGCGGTTTACTTACCATATAGTGACAGTATCTCGTTGTTAACAATTCACACATAAGGCAGGTTTTCATGGCAGCTCGTTCAAAACGTACCAATACTAAGAAAGGACGGAGGCGAAGTCACAAAAAAAGAAATCGCATTCTCCTCCTTTTATTACTCCTCGTTGTTGCTTACGCGATTCTTTGGTTCATTACCCCTTCGGTTGAAGAATACTATGGAGATGGAGGCCAAAGCGGTGTTCTTGCCTCTCTGGAAATTCCAAAGTTGGGAGAAAACGATGAGCTGATCCTCCATACTGGATTCTCTTTCGTGTATGACGAGGAGCATGAGCAGGCTCGCTGGGTAGCGTATGAACTTACGAGAGACGAGATTTATGGTGTACATGAACGAGCAGATGATTTTAGACCCGACTCGGCAATTAAGACGGGTTCGGCGGATCTTGATGATTATCGAGGGTCTGGATTTGATCGAGGTCACCTCATTCCTGCAGCAGATCTGCCGTGGTCGGAGCAAGCGATGAGTGATTCTTTCTTTATGAGTAATATGAGTCCTCAAGATCCAACGTTTAATCGGGGTATCTGGGCTGCACTGGAGGCTGTAGTGAGAAATTTTGCTGCAACTGAAGGTTCTGTATATGTGGTAACTGGTCCGGTTCTTACCGACGGACCTTATGAAACCATAGGCGAAAATGAAGTCTCCATTCCCAACTACTACTACAAAGTTATCCTCGATTATGTTGAGCCGGAAACAAAAGCTATAGGTTTTTTACTCCCTAATGAAGGTTCTCGTAATGATCTGACTGAATTTATCACCACTGTAGACGAGATTGAAGAGATTACAGGAATTGATTTTTTTCCACAGCTTCCGGATGAAGAGGAAGCGATTTTAGAGGCTCAGGTATCTGCAGCAGCGTGGAATATCGATGAGTTCAGAGCATCTCGAGAAGAACGAGAAGCCTATTCCAGAGATAGTTCATCTATTGCCATACCACAAAAAGAGGATACAAAAGTCACCATGGTAAAGAGTGTTATTGATAGTATTATGGTTCAGACGAAGCGAGAAATTCGCTCCTTTATTCGAGGGCTCGATATTCCTATTCTCAATGCTCTTCCACTATAATTATGGGCTGGTTCAGTAGGAATTCTTTACCCAATCTTCACTACAGATTTCCAGTGTGGTGGTTGACTATCATGGGTTATCAGGTGATATTGGTATAATGTGTATTCCAAAAACCTACACAGCTAAGGAGTTTTTATTCATGAAGAAATTAGCATTATTAGCACTCGTATTGCTTACCAGCTTTGCGATCATTTCTTGTACCACCTCACGAGAGGATTCCCCCGCAGCATCATCTGATGGTGTAGTAGATACCGTTGATGTATCTGATGCAACATCTACAGTGATTTCTGAACCAGTTGAACAGGTCGATGTTGCTGAAACAGGAGAAGAAGGTGACACGATTGTTATTGATACTTCTATTGCACTTACTGCAGACGATCCAGAAATTGAGCAGAAATTCAGTTACGTATATGGCCACCTTATGGGTCAGGGTATAAGCGATCAGGAAATTGCTCTAGTACCGCGCCATTTCATCGCCGGTTCTAGCGATTTTTATAACTATGTTGAACCCGCTCTTACAGAAGAACAAATCAATAATCTATTCCAGAAATATCAGGGATACCTTGATGGATCTGTTTCAGAAAGTGAATTACAGGTTGTAGATTTAGAACCTATTGGAGAAATGAGTTCATTCTATGACTTTTTTAGCTACGGATATGGATATGTTGTACAATACAATTTACAGAGTCAGGGTATTCTTGTAGTCCTCGATAATTTCAACAACGGAATTAATGATGCTTTCAGCGAGGTCCCCCTGAATTACTCGGATGAAGAGATTGATACACTATTTATTGCCTATCAAGATAAGCTGAGGGCTGAGTATAATGCAGCACTCGAAGAGTTTGCAGCACAGAATCTGGAAGCGGCTGAAAATTTCCTTGCCGAAAATGCAACTGCTGAGGGTGTAATCACCACAGAGAGTGGTCTTCAGTATAAGGTTGTATCTGAGGGCGAAGGAGCTCTTCCCACTGATGATGATACGGTTGAAGTTGATTATATGATTACCTATTTGGATGGGACTACCGGCGACAACTCCTACAGTCGGGGAACTCCATCAGTATTTGCTCTTGCCAACCTGATTCCCGGATTTGCAGAAGGTGTTAAGCTCATGCCTGTTGGCAGCCACTATCGATTCTACGTGCATCCTGACATGGCATATGGAGTAGATGGGACTCAGGATATTCCACCAAACACATTGCTTATCTTTGATGTTGAACTGCACAATATTGTAACTGAATAGTTTAACCTGACGAGGTGCCGGATTACTGATTAGGTTTCCGGCATCAAGGAGGTCCTATGGGGACAATGTATAAGAATATCACCGAATTAGTAGGGCGAACTCCATTGGTCGCCCTACTTCGTCTTTCAGAGCGGCATAATGTTAGAGCACGGTTATGTGCGAAACTGGAATATTTTAATCCAGCAGGGAGCGTTAAGGATCGTGTAGCTCTTGCTATGATCGAAGCTGCTGAGCGTGATGGCCTCATCACCTCGGGTACGACGATTGTTGAACCGACTAGTGGAAATACGGGTATCGGCCTTGCTATGGTCGGTGCAGCACGTGGTTATCGGGTAATTCTTACGATGCCAGATACGATGAGCGTTGAGCGTAGAACTTTGCTTCAGGCTTATGGTGCCCAGGTAGTGCTTACAGATGGTTCCAAGGGTATGCGGGGTGCTATGGCGAAGGCTGAAGAGCTTGCTGAGGAGTTCGAGAATTCGTTTATTCCAAGCCAGTTTACTAATAAAGCTAATCCCGCGGCACATGTTTCCGGTACTGGACCGGAAATTTGGGAAGATACCGATGGAAAGGTAGATATTTTTGTTGCGGGAGTCGGTACTGGTGGAACGATTACGGGTGTTGGAACTTTTCTCAAGCAGAGGAATGAGCATATTACTATTGTGGCGGTAGAACCGGCTGGCTCGCCTGTACTGAGTGCCGGTATACCTGGGCCTCATAGAATTCAGGGGATTGGTGCTGGGTTTATTCCCGAGATTTTACAGACTGATGTGTATGATGAGATTCTTACCGTTGATAATGAAGAAGCCTTTGAGATGGCGAGCGAACTAGCCAAATTTGAAGGTATCTTTGCAGGGATTTCTTCCGGAGCTGCGGCAGCTGCTGCTATTCGGTTGGGGAAGCTCGAAGAGCATGCCGACAAAACTATAGTCGTTGTACTTCCCGATAGCGGCGACCGCTATTTATCATTAGGTACCGGGTACAATTAGCGTTTTTTGTTTGTTCAAACAATATATGAGTGAGAAATGGCTTACCGACAAATTAATTTCTCTGGCAGATAGTTCGTATAAAATCTTTTCCGAACGTCTGATTAAACAAGGGAAACCGATTCTCGGGGTTCGTATGGGACCTTTGCGAAAGCTTGCTCAGGAGTTAGTACGAGATCCTGCATGGACGTTTAATTTGCTTGGTAACCCGAAAAATGACCAATATCATGAAGAAAAAATGATTCGAGCACTCACCATCGCATATGCAAAAATTGATGAACATAACCGTATACAGTTAGTGGAAGAGTTTTCGTACTACATTGATAACTGGGCAATCTGTGACAGTTTTGCATCAACCTTAAAGCAGGCCCGAACCCATGAGGAGTTGTATCGCGATTTGATCGTTCGAACAATTTCCAGCGAATATTTGTACCCGGTACGTTTATCGATTGTGATTATGTTGAATTATTTTATGCAGGAAAAGTGGCTTGCAGAAAATCTGTTGCTGCTCGAGCAAGTTCAAACAGACCACTATTACGTTAAAATGGCCGTTGCTTGGGCTATCGCAACGGCCTATGTTGTTTCTCCTGAGACTGTTCGGCCTTGGATGGAAACATCCTTAGCCGATAGTGAAACGTATCGTATGGCAGCCCAGAAAATTCGTGATTCTAGGCGTACCTAAGAGTCTTATTTCTTTGGTCCAGCAGCAAGTGCTTTTTCAACCAAACCGTAGAAATCATTTACGTGGATGGTAACACCAGCAATGTCATCGGTATGGCCGTTGTCATCTTTGTAGCTGATTGCAGTTGGATCCTGAGTGGAGAGTAGATAGCTTTCAGCACGCTGTGCCTGTACATACCACTCGTCAATTGCTCCACCGAACTGAACCATCTTGTAATTGCCTTCCATGTCGTAGACTTTCTTATCGTCACCAGCTTCGTTCAATGCACTCCAGTACACATTCACGATATTCCCATCTTTCACGAATAGCGAAACATATCCTTTCCAACCGGAAGAACCGAATGCATCATCAATTGCATAATATCCACCATCAGCATAAGGACCAATTTCAACAGGACCAGCTTCAAGAGCTTCGGCAGCAAGATCAAAAAGTGCATCTACGTGAATTGATACTCCAGCAATATCATCGGTATGACCATTGTCATCCTTGTAAGTGATTGCGTTGGTATCCTGAACCTCAAGCAGATATGCTTCGGCCTTTTCAGCTTGTTCGTACCACTCGGCCTGGGCACCGCCGAACTGAACCATCTTGTAGTTACCAGCCTTATCATAGGCCTTCTTGTCGTCGCCCTGCTTGTTCACAGCACTCCAGTTGACTCCTGCGATTCGTCCATTGAGAACAGTAAGAGAGACATACTCTTTCCAGCCTGAACTAGGATAGGAATCGGCAATAGCGAAATAAGAACCATCGGTATAAGGACCAACACCAACAGGTCCAGCAGCCAATGCTTTATTTACCAGGTCATACATTTCTACAACGTGGATTGATACACCTGCGATATCGTCGGTGTGTCCGGAATCATCAGTATAGGTAATAGCAGTTGGATCCTGGGTCTTAAGAAGGTATGCTTCAGTTTTTTCAGCCTGTTCGTACCACTCTGCCTGAGCACCACCAAACTTTACCATGTTATATCGACCTGCTTTGTCAACATCTTTCTTTGGTGCACCAGCGTTCACATTGATGCCATTCCATTCAACATCAACAAACTTTCCGCCTTTGATTTCTACGGTTACTGCATACTTCCAGCCTGAAGATGCAAATCCATCTTCCATAGCAAAATAGATGCCATCCGCATAATCAGCAACAGAGAAATCACTATCACTAGCTGC
>CAZTUL010000025.1:0-9248 GCA_964616275.1 uncultured Spirochaetaceae bacterium
ATTCTTGGATGGACTAGCCTCGAAAGGGTTAATTGGTCTAGCGTTCTGGGAAAATGGATTCCGACAAATTACTAACAATGTAAGACCTATTACTACTCCCGAGGATTTACAGGGAATTAAACTTCGTGTTCAGCAAAATCAGCTCCATATTCAATATTTTAGTTCACTAGGCGCAAATCCTACACCATTAGCTTTTACTGAAATATATAATTCTCTTGCAACTAAAGTTGTTGATGGTCAAGAGAATCCATTTTCATTAATTGCTACAAATAAATTTTATGAACAGCAAAAATATGTTTCACAATCAGATCACGTCTATTCAGCGGTTCCAGTTTATTTTTCAGAAAAAAAATGGAATAGCTTTCCTGAAGACATTCAGAAACTCATCAAGGATACAGTTTATGACTTGAGAATTTGGCAAAGAAATCGTGGGCGCGAGCTCCAGGGTGAATATATCTCTGAAATTGCAAATCAATCTGAAGTAACTGTCCTTACAGACAATCAGAAAGCTGAGTTCCAAAAACGAGCTCAAGGAGCATACGATTGGGCGGCTAAAGAATATGGCTCAGCCTATAGTGACCTTTTAGAGAAAGTTCTCGAAGCTGCTAAATAGTAGTTACAATATTATCATTGCAGGATTGCACTTGATGCAATCCTGCATAACTCTCATAAGGAGTTTCATTCATGAAGACTTTACTCAAGCTATTTGGAAGGATAGAAATATCAATTCTTTTAATTTGTGGATTATCTGCAACTATTATAATGTTTGGAAATGCAGTTGGTAGATATGTTTTTGGAACTTCATTTTCATGGGCTGAAGAAGTTGTACGTATCTTGTTTGTTTGGTCAATGTTTTTGGCGATTACTACAGGCTTTATAAGAAATCAACACATTGGATTTCAGTCTCTAATTGAAAAACATCCAATAATCCAATTTTTAAGTACTTTAATCTATGGCGTAATCCTTGTGTTTGTTGGATTTGTGATAACAGTATATGGGTATAGATATAATGTGATGATAGGATCGGTTCCATTAGCTGGAACTAACTGGCCAACTAGTTTATTCCTCCTCCCCGGAATTTTCTCAGGTGTAGCTTGGATGGGTATCGGAGTTTATACTCTGTTAACAACATTTCGTAATCATTTTTCTAAACATAATTTAGAATTAAAAACCAAAAACAAAGGACATTAATTATGGATACTCTTTTTCTCTACTTTGGATTATTTGGTGTATTTTTTGTCATCGGGATACCAATAGTACTTGCTTTAGCAGTTGCAGCAATTGTCATGTTGATTATGAATAATATGGATCTCATTATTTTTGCCCAAAAGTTTGTCCTTTCTGTAGATAATTTTGGACTTGTTGCAATGCTTTTCTTCATTTTGGCCGGTGAGATTATGAATAGTGGAGGAATGACTCGACGAATTATTGCTGGTGTTTCGAAATTAGTAAAAGGAATTCCGGGAGGACTTGCAATAATTGCAATAATATCATGTGCTCTATTTGCAGCTATTAATGGATCTGCAATCGCGACTGCAATAGCAATAGGCTCTATTTTGTATCCAGCGATGGTGAAGCAGGGTTACAGTAAAGCCTTTTCTGCTGCTGTTATTGCTGCTGGTGGTGTAATTGGCCCAATTATCCCTCCATCGATACCAATGATTGTGTATGGATCAACCACAGGAGATTCTATTGGTGCGCTTTTTTCAGGGGGTATAGTTCTTGGAATATTAATTGCGATTGGAGAATGCTTTGTTGCATATCTTATTTCCAGGAAACGTGGATATGGGATGAATACTGATCAAATTGATTTTGGTGATACCAAAGGAATTATTTGGGCTTTAATTTTTCCTGTTATCATTTTTACTAGTATTGTAGCAGGCGTAATGACTGCCAATGAGACAAGTGCTTTCGCTGTAGTATATTCATGGTTTGTTGGGACATTTATCTATAAGGAATTTAAATTTAGGAACTTGCCTGGAATTATTAGACGTGCTATGGCAAGTTCTGGAATGGTTATGGGAATTGTCGGAGCAGCTACAGCTGTTGCTTGGGTTCTGACTTATGAGCGTGTCCCACAGCAAGTTACAGAAGCTATGGTTAGCGGTATTGGCTCAACCGGCGTTTTTATGATTGTTTCCTTTTTAATCTTACTCATTATCGGGATGATTATGGATTTAACCCCAGCCATACTCATACTCACTCCAATATTTATGGGACCGGTTGTTGCCTTTGGCGTTGATCCAATCTATTTCGGCGTCTTTTTTTGTAGTGTTCTCACTGCTGGATTGGTAACACCACCTGTTGGGACACTGATATATACCGGATGCTCAACATCAGGAGAGAATTTTAGTCAAGTAGTAAAAGCTTTATTCCCTTTTATGTGCGTAATTTATCTTGCTCTATTTTTCACTGCATTATTCCCAGACATAATTACATTTTTACCAAAAAATATTTTCCACTTATATAAATAGAAATTTGAAGTGTGCTATTCGGTTGAGAAATTCTATTAGACAAAGCGAAACTATTATAGAAATGTTTTTCAAAGGAATAGAATTATGAGGAACTATAACTAATTAAATATAAGGTAAAAAAATGAGTATGAATATTCTTGTAACATCAAAGTCTTTCGGGAAAATTGATTCGAAAGCATTAAGAATGCTAGAGGAACATGGCTTCTCCATAACTTTCTTGAACAGCGAAAAAATGACCAGTAAATTAATTGCTGAAAATATTAAAGATATTGACTGTCTAATTGTTGGGAATGACCCTGTTGGCTTTGAGGTTTTTGAATCTGCAAATAAATTGAAATTAATTCATATGCATGGCACTGGCTTAGATGGTATTGATATTGAGTTAGCTTCAAAACATAAGGTACTTGTAGCGAATGTAATAGGAGCCAATAAAAATGCAGTAGCAGAAATGACATTAGCACTCATGCTTACTGTTGGAAGAAGAATCGATACACATATTCAATGGTTGCGAGAAGGATTTTGGAAAAGGAAACCAGGAAATGAAGTCTCCTATAAGACTGTCGGAATTATTGGGTTGGGGAACATTGGTAAACGATTAGTAGAATTGCTTCTTGGCTTTAACGTTCATGTAGTAGGCTATGATCCTGTAAAAGATATTTCATGGGCAGCTAGTCATGACGTGTATTTAGCCTCTTGTACTGATGAAGTTTTTGCTTGTTCTGATTTTCTAGTGCTATCGCTTCCGTATACAAAAGAAACAGAACATATAGTATGCGAAAGAACTCTTTCGTTGATGAAACCCACTGCCTATTTAATAAATACAGCTCGAGGTGGTTTAGTCGATGAAGAAGCCCTTGCTGAGGCGATACAAACAGGAGTTATTGCAGGAGCTGCAATTGATACGTTTAAGTTTGAACCTCCTGATAGGAAGAGCAATATTTTAGCAGCTGATATTGTTGCGACTCCTCATATTTCGGCAACTTCTATCGAAACTAGTTCGTATGTTTCTATGATTGTGTCTCAACAAATTGTCGACATCCTCTGTCATGGAAAATCGACTCTCGCAGTGAATTGGGAAAGTTTATAGTTAAGTGATTAAGTAAATAGTCAAATGTACTGTAAAAAAACAAGAATCTCAAATAGATGAGATTATAGTTAAAAAAATCTAATAGAGAGGTAAATATTATGATTACAGGTTCTCTTGTTCCAAACATTACTATGTTTAATCAGGATGGTACATTGGATCTCGGTCTTACCGAGTGGCATATGCGATGGATGTTCGATCACGGAGTTGATGGTTTATTTTTAACAGGTTCGTACGGTGCAGGACCTTTGATGACAAATGAAGAGCGCGTTGAAATTTTCAAGCTTGCGAAAAAAGTGACCAAAGACTATGCGGGTAAAACACTTATTGCTCATGTTGGATGTATAGACACAGTCAACACAGTCAGACTGGCGATTGCAGCACAAGATGCTGGAATGGATGCGTTGGGAGCAGTTCCACCATTCTATTACAAACATGATGATTCAGTGATTATCCAGTACTACAAAGAGATTATTGAAGCGGTGGATGTTCCTGTGTTTGCTTACAATAATCCAGGTACATCTCGATACACATTCTCTGTTTCTGTTGTTGAAAAACTACAATCTATGGGGTTAAAAGGACTAAAAGATAGTCCACTTCAAGTAGGGTTTCTTTCGTCTGTGGCCTACAAAATGCAGTTGGCAAAAAAAGACTTCCAAGTTATTTTGGGCACATCAACAGGATGGTTCCCATTCTATCACATGGGAGTACGAGCCGCTATCGCCGGTATGAATAACTGGGCTCCAGAGATTATGACGCTATTAGTTAGTGCTACAGAATCAGAAGATTGGGACACGGCTCACAAAGCATATGTCGTCATGATGGATTTGAGTAAAAAAATGCATTTCACTGACAGTACAATTGTTTCACATATGGCTTTGAAGGCTCGTGGATATGAAGCTGGATTTCCAAGAAAACCTATGCTTCTACCTGAATCAGATGATAAAACTTATGAACAGATTCTCAACTGGATTAAAGATGCTTTTGCCACATTAGATATTGAATTCTCCCTAGGGCAGTAAATTAGAATTGTTTTTTGTAAAGCATGATTGTTATAACAATCATGCTTTACCTATTATCTAACTGTAAAATTGACTAGAAAATCTAAAAAGACTTTTTTGTAGACATCACCTAGTGTCCACGGTATGCTGAGTACATGAAGTTGACATTTTTTGGCGGTGCAAGAACCGTTACGGGTAGTAGTACCCTTGTTGAGTGTGCTGGGAAACGGTTGCTGGTAGACTGTGGACTACCACAAGGAAATGATGAAAAAAAGCTCGGTATGGATTTGCCTTTCCGTGCAACAGAAATTGACTATGTTCTTCTCACACATGCTCACATTGACCACTCAGGTCGTATCCCATTATTGGTTCGGGATGGGTTTAGGGGAACTATTCATAGTACAGAGGCAACCGCGGATCTCTGTTCTATTATGCTTGCTGATTCTGGTCATATTCAAGAAATGGAGACTGAGTGGGTAAATCGAAAACGTCGTCGTGCAGGGAAAAAGGAGATTGAACCGCTCTATACAGTAGATGATGCCCAAAAAGCCATGGAACTCTTTTCCGGACATCCATATAATATGCGATTTACCGTCGATGAAGGAGTAGAGCTCGAATTCATTGATGCCGGACACCTATTAGGATCCTCAAGTATTCAATTATGGCTTACAGAGGGAACAGAAACACGCCACCTCGTTTTTAGCGGCGATATTGGAAATCTTGACCAGCCCATAATCAATGATCCCATGTATATTAAAGAGGCTGATTTTGTAATCATGGAATCAACCTACGGAGATAGACTTCATAAGGAACCGGAACATAAAACACAGCGGGTGTCGACTCGGGAACGATCTAAGGAACTAGCTGAAATAATTAGAGAAACTTTTCTAAGGGGCGGCAATGTAATAATCCCATCATTTGCTGTAGGTCGAACGCAGGAGTTATTGTATCTACTCAGATATATCATTACGCATAAAATGCTCCCAGACATTCCATATATTCCGGTCTTTCTCGATAGTCCTTTGGCAATCGAAGCTACAAAAGTTTTTTCAAGAAATATTGAAGGGTATTTTGATGATGAGGCAATGGAGTTAGTTCATCAGGGCCATAATCCGCTTATGTTTGATTCTCTGACTACCACTGTCACTGCCGATGAATCCCGTGAGCTCAATAAGCGAGAGGGAAGTGCGGTAATAATAAGCTCAAGTGGAATGTGTGAAGCTGGTCGAATAAAACACCACCTTAAGCATAATCTCTGGCGAAGGGAAAGTACTATTGTATTTTGTGGTTATCAGGCAAATGGTACACTCGGCCGATCAATACTCGACGGTGCCGAAAAAGTAACAATTTTTGGTGAGCACATTGATATTCGTGCATCAATTCGGAGACTGGAAGGAATCAGTGGACATGCTGATCAGAAGGGACTTGTTACATGGTTGAGCAGTTTTGGAAAAGCCCCTAAGCATGTTTTTGTGGTACATGGAGATGAAGAAGTTGCACAATATTTTGCAGGTATGATTTCGTCCGAGTTATCTCTTTCTGCTTGGGCTCCTGCGCCCCAAGAAAGTTTTGATTTGTTAGAAGAACGTCTGCCGATTGCGAAATCAGAAAAACTAAGAGCTTCGGGAATTAACGATTTGAAGATAGCTCTCGAGCACTTGGAAGTGGTGTTAAAGGGAATTCAGTCTGTTGCCCAACGTATGCAAAGCCATGGAGATGAGGTGTTTAAAGATCCAACCTCACGAGATGGTGAACGTCTTGCTAATGCTATTATGCGATTTTCTGAAGATATGGAAATGTTGCGAACCAGATGGGATGCAAATTCAAAAGAATAGAGCTGTACTTATAAAAGTTGCTGCACAATTATCACAAGACCTGAAATTCCTACAAATCCATAAATTAATTTTTTCAGTAATGCATGCGGGACGTGATTAAATACCTTTAATCCGAGAATAGTACCAGTGGCAATACCAATCCATCCCAAGACAATGAGTGGAATTTCTGCAACGGTGAGTGCACCGTATCCTGTTCGAATTATTATGGTACTGATATTTGAAATCAGAAAATAGCATTGAATTGTTGCAAGGTACGCTCTTTTCTCTAGTTGTGCTCCAAGGAGATATATTGCAACTGGTGGACCTCCAATACCGAAAAATCCATTGCCGGTTCCTGCAATCAAACCCAAAGACATTCCAGAGGCTATTGAGGGTCGAATTGTGATTCGTTCACTATACCGTACTGTGAAGATGCTAATAACAATTAATGCACCACCGAGAATTATCTGTAGACTCGCTTGAGGTAATTTTACTGAACTTAAAGTTACAAGGATTCCAGCAATGAGAGAGACCGCCAACATGGGAGTAAGTATTTTCCATTTTATGTAGCGAAAATATTTTATCGTTAAAAATGTTGTACTCGCCATCGCGATTACCTGACATAATGCTACAGCAGTATTGAATGGAAACAGTACTGGCAAAAAAATCATAGCCAGAACCGGAAATCCAAAGCCGATGATTGTCTGAAGGAAAGCACCCGTGATTGCAATAAGAAATAGGACGATACTCATAGTTATCATGCGACTATCATAGCAGAGAGTTCGTTTACATGGTATTATTTTTCTTGTACTTTACATCACTGCTGAGGAGGCGACACACATGAAAATTCTAGCTATAGGGGCACATCCTGATGATGTAGAAATCTGCTGTTTCGGTACATTGGCACGTTGTGTCAGTCGTGGGGATTCAGTGGTAGTGTGTTCTGTTACAAATGGAAACCAAGGTCATTCAACGATTGCCCCTGAACAGTTGCGGATGGTTCGTATGGCAGAGGCGGCAAAGGCCTCTGCTACTATAGGAGCATCTTATTGTACCTTGGATGTCGATGATATGAATCTTAATCACACAAATAGCGATGTGCGGCTCCGAATGACAGAACTTATAAGATCGGTACAACCTGATGTGCTCATGACGCATGATTCAGATGATTATCATCCTGATCATAATGAAACATATGAACTCGTCAAGTATTCTCTAATCCAATCAACACTCGTACACTGTAAAACTGAGAGTGCTCCACTTAACAAATCAATTACTCTCTACCACATGGACAAAGTTGGTGGCGGTTTATTTATCCCTACAGAATATGTAGATATTACTGAAACATTTTCACTTAAGATGAAGGCATTAGAGAGTCATGTGAGTCAACTAAATTACCTAGAGAAGAATATGCAGATACCGCTTTTATTTGCTACAGAGACACTTTCAGCATATCGTGGATTGCAATGTTCAACACGTTATGCAGAGGCTTTTCGTGTGTCATATACAAGACCTGTTCCAACGACTCGCATCCTTCCTTAAGTGGCAAGTAGTGTTTTAAGTCGTTCGATTGTAAGAGGAGCACTTCCCTCATAGTGATTGTTCACTTGTACATACACGACACGCCCTCGCTCGGCGAGTATAGTAAGTGATTGGGTAACTGAACCAAGTTCTCGATCTCTGGGATGAATGAGATGATTCCAATTTCCCCCTGTTTCCACCTCAATTTCTTCTCTATCCTCTCCATGGAGGCGAATGCTTATGGTATCTCCAATAAGATTTTCATAGCGATTGACAGTTTCGTTTATATCTTCCATCCAATACCCTTGAAGAAGCACCGGTGCAATCTTATGTTGCGTGAGCCAGGTAAACCAAGTTCCGTTGAGCCACTGAGGATTGCGAATTTCAATTGCGTAGGGAGTTCCCGATGGAATAGCGGAAAAGAACTGTTCTAATGCATCGAGAAATCGTTGTTGGCTTCGCATCATCTCTTTATTTATATATCCAAATTGAAATACGAGAAGTCCGATTTTTGATGCGAGGGGATGTAATGATTCAATAAAGGACTTCATGAATTCTGGATTCAGGAAATACTTATTTACACGTAATGGCTCTTGTGTTGTATGATCATGAAAAACTTTAGTAAGTGCATTTGGACATTTAATGATGAATTGAAATTCATCGGGTGTAGATGCATGGTATAGTTCTACTGTTTCCCGTTTTGGCAATCCTGCACTCTCTTTTCCTAGGGACCAAAACCATTGATCTACCTCAACCATATCAAAGTGCTGAGCATATTCAGCCAGATAATTTTCTGGTTGCGAGGAGGAATACACTAGATGCTCCCATGATGGGTACTTCCAGGAGCACGTACCAATACGTATGCGTTCCATACTGAAACACTACTAACAAAATAGCGACTGGACAATAGTGGTTGTCTGTGCTTGAAATGTTTTGACACCAATATGCAAGTATGTGTACATATAACTATATGGCTTATCTTGTCTTTATCTTAACAATACTCGCATTTTCTCTCTTTGCGTTCTATATCACCAGAAAAGAAAAGCGTAGTTTCCAAAGCTGGGGTAGTGAGAAGCTACTAAGATTGCGATTAAAGAAGGGGTGGTTTCATGCTGCAGAGGATAGTTCGGCTTTTCTCATAGAACAATCGGTACTCAATGAGCAGCCTTACGTGCTGCCAGCCCCTCTAAACGTTTTAGCTGTTATAGAAAGGAGCATGATTGCAGGTAATGATTGTGTAATTTTAAGAGAGCGGGGAAGAATACGGAATACTCAGATTTTATATGTACATGGTGGAGCGTATGTTGAACATCCAATCTTACCGCACTGGTTTTTTCTCGATAGAATTAATAAT
>CAZTUL010000025.1:9348-29307 GCA_964616275.1 uncultured Spirochaetaceae bacterium
GTATGTTGAACATCCAATCTTACCGCACTGGTTTTTTCTCGATAGAATTAATAATTACGTTCAGGGAACCATAACAGTACCTATATATGCAAAGGCTCCGGTGCATACCGTGTCTGAAGTATTCGATAAGCTTATTAATTTATACTGTTCAATTACTCAGGATAATTCTCCTGCACATACGATATTAATGGGCGATTCTGCGGGAGGTGGATTAGCATTAGCAATAAGCCAAGAGCTGCTGCTCAGAGGAATTCCCCTCCCAAAAGAATTAATCCTCATTTCTCCCTGGTTAGACATATCTTTGCGTAATGCAAATATTCAAAATCTAGAATCGAAGGATCCCATGCTCAACAGAAAGCATCTTCAGATGATGGGACAAGCTTGGGCAGGTGATGTTTCAGTTCATGATAAAAAAGTTAGTCCAATTAATGGTCCTCTCCATGGACTACCACCCATATCTTTGTTTGTCGGAACGCATGAAATTTTTTTACCGGATGCTCAGAAATTTAAAACACTCTGTGCGAGACAAGGTGTACAGTTATCATATTTTGAATATGCAAAAATGAACCACGACTTCCCCCTTTTCCCCATTCCTGAAGCAAGAAGTGCAGTGAGAGAAATCGTGGGAATAATTAATAGAAAGTAAATTATTTTGCTTTGATGTATGTGCCGTCGTTGTAACGTAATACATCTCCTATTTGAGAATCTTCGGGAATATTCTCAAATGGAATATCTACCGTTCTTCCATCGGTAGATTTGCAGACTACATAGTCTTCTTCAAAACGTTCAATTGTGTACAAATTGTTCATACATCCTCCTGTGGACTAATTTAATATTGAAATTGAATTTACTAAGAATGAGCTGAGAAGAAAAGTAACATGGTTACACAGGCCGGAATCATTCCATAGTTGGAACGTATTAACATCAGCATAAGCCGGTATCCGGTTGGTCATGGTGGTTCTCTTTACCATCTGGCCTCCTAGAACAAGTATGCTGGAGAAATTGGAACCTGTCAAACAAGAAGTTTTACCATTTTTAATGTGGTTCTAGGTTCTTTTTGACACTTGTTGCATTTCACTCATTGTTAGCGTATCATGTACGTTTATGAACGGAGTATGTATATGATTGACGTAAGAATTCATTCAAGTCGGCATCTCGAAACAAAAATTACGTATCCTATTCCCGAGCATGAAACATATGAACGTGATGTGAACTATTACATTTTTACTCCATCGCAGTTACATGTTTCATCTGAATTTATAAGTGATGAAGCGATGCTCCGTAAATTCCAGGCACATGCACGATATTCTTCGCCAGAAATCACACTTGATGAACTGCTTGACCACGATAATACAACGAGTCCCCTGTTTCTTCTTGAACTCTACACCAATTCCCGTATTTCTGGGCATGGAGATGGTAACGATACAAAATTTATTCATGAACTTCAGGCACTCGCAAACTCATTTAGACACGAATCCCAGATGATTTTACATGAGTGTAAAGAGCTAGCGAAGGATTTACATCTTGATGAATTGCGTGGATTGCTTCGTGATTGGTGTAGAGAGACTGAGGAGGCAATTGATCGATTCAGAATTC
Source organism: uncultured Spirochaetaceae bacterium (assembly GCA_964616275.1). GTDB lineage: Bacteria > Spirochaetota > Spirochaetia > Sphaerochaetales > Sphaerochaetaceae > CAYZJV01. Next base: position 10,945 of record CAZTUL010000025.1, read on the forward strand.
TGTTAAAGCGGATGAATGATTATTATCCTACCGGCAATCGTATCGTTACAGCGTTTGAATGGGCTGATGAAGCAATAAGCCTGGTTGTAGAAGGTGCAAGTCTTGAAATGTACTTGTCGCTTGAATCGCTCTTTGCTGAGTTGCAGGATTCAGCATTTTCTTTGTTGAGACGGTCACGTTCTGAGTTAAGTTATAGAAGAGAGCAGCATTATGCATCTGTAGTGAGCAAAGATAATCGCTATTCCTCTGAGGCTGTTGCATACAGATCTGGAGAACTAAAGAAATGGACTCAATCGGTATTATACCTTACACCGGTCCTCTCAAAAGCTCCGAAACGGGTAGCGGGCATACTCGCTGGAACGGCTGCTGCAATCGCTATGACATTTGCTACATTAGCCGCAATCTTCGCAGAAACATTTTTTCTGAAGAATAGTATGCAGTGGGCACTGCTGGTAATAGTTGCATATGTTTTTAAGGATAGGATTAAAGAGGGATTACGTGCGTTCTTTTTCCGTGTAGTACCAAGACTTCTTGCTGACCAAATTTACGCTTTCGTCTCACCAAGAACCGGTCGAAAGTTAAGCAGGATGAAAGTTGTCATGCGTATAACAAAGGCTACACGCATACTGCCTTTTATCCAGAGAAAACGTTTGGAAGACGGGAATCCATTTCAAGATATGCTGCCCGAAGAAGATGTTGTACATTTTACTCGATATGTCAAAATATTTAAGACAGAAAAAGACAGGGCGATAGGACCATGGATTAATGCAATCACAGTAATTACACGAATAAGAATTGATGATTGGCTTAAAGAAATGGATGATCCGAGTGATGTAGTCTATATTTCTTCGAACGAAGGAGACCTAGAACAAAAAAATAGTGATAGGGTGTATCATCTACACCTTGTCATTACTGAAGCAGCGAAGAAAGGAGATATTGAGAGTATTCAACATCATAGATTGGTGTTGAATAAGAAGGGAATTGTTCGGATAGAGACGATACAATAGTAGAAGTTTATGCTAATCCAAGTTGAGGAGCTATACTTCGCATACCTTCAATGGTGAGTTGGATTACCTGTGATAATTCCATCCCGAGCATCCCAGCACCCTTTTCTATGAGTTCACGGTCTACGCCCGCACTGAAACCCTTTGTCTTCCACTTTTTCTTTACCGATTTAACCTCTAAATCCATTAAACTCTTGGAAGGGCGCATGAGTGCAGTAGCAGTTATAAGGCCTGTGAGTTCATCAATCGTAAAGAGTACCTTTTCCATTATGTGTTCAGGTTCCACATCACTGCAAATAGTCCAACCATGTGATACTACCGCATGAATGATATCTGAGGAAACTCCTGCTGCAGCGAGTAATTCAGGTGCTTTCTTACAGTGTTGGTCCGGGAATTGTTCATAATCAATGTCGTGCAGTAATCCCACAATTCCCCAGTAATCGGAATCAAAATCTAACTCAGTTGCAAACCTGCGCATAACTGCTTCAACAGCTAAAGCGTGTCGATATAGACTTTCCGACTGATTATACTGTGAATATAACTCCAACGCCTGATCTCGTGTCATGACAAAGCTCCTATATGGTACTCATGATATTGACTTATTTGTACCATCATAATTCATTTACTACAATATGTAGGTAAATCTTTCCAAGCCCTCTTTATTACACGAAATGATTATGGTATGATTCTACCGTATTATGCACCGACCTAGTACGGTGTATCCCAATTCCAAGGAGGATGCTATGTCTACTTCAGACGATGGCGGGAGTTTACGCTATCGCCCATCAAGCAAACCGATTCAGCACTCCTCCCGAGCTTGTTAGCAGATAGTTTCAACAATATGCTGCTTGTGGTTCCCGAGGAGACCTAGGAGGAACCATGATTACGATAAGAAACAACATTGCAAGCCGCATCCCAGGTGATAATCTTACTGGGGATGGTTACACATGGATTGATGCACGAGAAATAACTCGTGATGATGTTAATGAATTGCAGGAAGACTATGAAATCAACCCAGAACTTCTTGCTGACATTATGGACTTAGATGAACAGGCTCGTATTGAAAAAGAGGATGATTATGTTGCACTCATAGTTCGTCTTCCCGCTTTTGCTGATGACAGCCATGGGATCAATCAGTACTGTGTACCTTTGGGGATAGTCATCAAAGATAATACCATCATAACAATATGCCAAAGTGATAGTGTTATCCTTGAAGATTTTGCTCGTAATAGATTCAGACAGTATCCGGTTCAGACGCAAGAAGGCTTTGTAATCAGCCTCATGGGGCGAGCCGCAATGGTTTTTATTAGATTGCTCAAATACTTGAATCGGCAGAAAGGCTTGATTGAAGAGGAACTACACCGTTCGGTAAGAAATGATGAACTCATTCAATTGCTCTCAATACAAAAATCTTTAGTCTACTTCACTACTAGTCTCACTACGAATGAAATACTTCTTGAGAAACTCCAAAAATCTCCCTATTTCAAATTAAACACAGAGGAAGAGCGAGAGTTCCTGGAAGATATTATCATCGACAATAAACAGGCTATTGAGATGGCTAATATCTACTCATCCATCTTAACTGGAACTATGGATGCATTTGCTTCTGTTATTTCAAATAATTTGAGTATTATCATGCGTCGTTTGACAGTAATTTCCATTGCTTTTATGTTTCCTACATTCTTGGTTGGGTACTATGGAATGAATGTAAGACTTCCCTTTGCACAGAGTCCGTTTGTCATGTATTGGGTTATTGGTGTAAGTCTTTTCGCTGGGTTGATAAGTACACTCATACTAAGCGATCGAAGATCGAGACGAAAATTAAATCGAAAAATTGAATCTGAACGAAAACAACGAGAAAGGAAACGAAGATTACAACGGAAGAAGGGAAGTGTTAAAGAGGATTAAGATAGGTGTGTTTCCTTTCTCATAATACGTCGGATGAAGAGCAAACAAACCATCATTGCGATTGGGTATAGAGCTCCAACTAACATTCCAACACTTAATGGCCGCAATGAGAAGTTGTGGGGAACAACGTCAGCAACGAGTCCTACTAGCCAGGGGCCAACTGCAGCCCCTGTGTCCCCTCCTGCTGCCAGAATTGCAAACATAGAGGCCCCTCCAAGAGGAAATCTTTGGGCCGCCTGAGTTACAGATCCTGGCCAGAGCAGAGCCACGCCTAGTCCGCATCCAGCACAAGCAATAAGTGATACTATAGGCAATGGAGATAACGCAGCTACAAGATAACAAACTGCAGCTAGTAGAGAACCCCAAAACATGACTTTCCATACATCAATGTTTTTGCCAAATGTACCATACAGAACTCGTCCTAAACCAAGTAAACCCGCAAACAAACAGAGCCCTAGCAAATCACCCATTTTTTTCGATAATCCTAAGGTAATCTCAGCGTATGCACTCGTCCATTGTGACATAGTGACTTCTGCAGCTCCACCGAGTGCAATCCCAGCCACAATTAAAATAAAAAAGGGAGTGGTTGTAAGTACTTTTGTACTGGTTCTATGCCTATCAGGAACCTGTGGAGCTAAGGGAACACGAAGAAAATTAAAGAAATTCAGTAAGGGAACGACAGCCCAAAGGAGAAAGATAAAATACCAATTCTCCTGACCTATGATTTCTAACATGAATGTAGTTACTACTACTACTGCTATAAATCCCCATGCATAGAACGAGTGAAACAGACTCATCGCAGCCGCTTTTGCATCTCCAGGAACTGCCTGCACAATAGCACTGAGTAATAATTCGAGTAATCCGCCTCCGCAGGAAAAAATAACGGTTGCAATCATTATACCGATGTATGGATTGTCAGGAACTAATCTCGGTGCAAAAGCAAATGTAATAAAGCCTAGAAAAACTAAAAAGTGACCAAGGGTTATAAATGGCCTGATACCATATCGGTCTACAGGCTTGCTAAAACCAAGATCAGCCACTATCTGTGTGAAAAAGTTAATGAGTACGAGTCTTCCTACTTGCTCAAAGGAAAGGCTGAAATCCTCCATGAGTACAACAAATAAAAGAGGTGAAAGATTGGTGACAAGAGCCCCTACTAAATTCCCTATATAGCATGCGTGGATTGTGGATTTATACATTGCGGCGATTATATACCCACGTGACCTTCTCTGTAAACAGATATATACTTGATAGTATGAAGCAGAAAAATTTACCAAAGGCTGTGCTATTCGATTTAGATGGTACGTTAGCAGATACCATTAGTGATATTACTCATGCAATGAACGCAGTGATGAACGAATTGCATCTCTCTCCAATTACTGAAACTGACTGTAAACGGTATGTAGGGAAGGGGTTAAGAAATGCTTTAACGCTTGCACTGAATGAAAAACACCTGTATCCAGATGAAACAGAAATTAAAGAATATCTTCATCTTCTCATGGATACGTATAGAAAACATCCGTTTGATAAATCACAAGCATATCCTGGAATTGATCAGTTTCTTGAAAAATTGGTTGCGGCTGGAATACAGCTCGGGGTACTATCCAATAAAGACGAACAGCTAGTCGTCATGATTGTTGATGCTCTTTTTGGACATGTCCCATTTGTGAGCGTAGCCGGGGCAACTTGTCGGTATCCGTCAAAACCGGATCCAACGTTGGCTCAAAGATTTGCACAAGAGGCAGGTCTACATGTTAGGGATGTGTTATTGATAGGTGATTCTGAGATTGATTATCATACCGCTCAGGCGGCAGGGATGCAAGTTGCATTGCTTACTTGGGGGTTCCGAAATCGTACGGAATTAGCTTCAAGTGGTTGCTTCCCACTTTATGACACTGTACGAGAGATTGAGACGGAGGTGTTTTTATGGCGATGACTGAACAGGAGCGAGCACTCATTTACCAAAAAGCAAATGATTATGTACAACATGAAACTGAGCCAACGTTTCGGAAAGAAGTGGCTGATGCCCTAGATGAACATGCTGATGATGATTTGTATGATCGATTTTATACTGCGTTAGCTTTTGGAACAGCAGGAATGAGAGGAGTAATTGGAGGAGGTACGAATAGAATTAACCCCTTTATGGTACGTAAAGTTACTCAGGGATTTGCTGAATATCTGACATCACAAATTCCAGCTCCTTCCGTAGTGATTGCATATGATTCAAGAAATTTCTCCGAATTATTTGCAAAACAAGCAGCACTTACGTTGTGTGCTAATGGGATACGTGTCTACCTGTATCAGGAACTGCATCCCGTGCCGATGTTGTCTTTCGCATTGCGTTCATTGCACGCGACCGCGGGAATTGTGATTACCGCTAGCCATAACCCTGCAAAGTATAATGGATATAAAGTGTATTGGTCTGACGGAGGGCAAGTAACGCCTCCTCACGATATTGGAATTGCACAAAGAGTTGCCTCCGTAGATGCCGGTGCTATAAGAAGTATGAGTCTTACTGAAGCAAAGGCCTCCGAATTGCTCTTGTCTGTTCCTTCTCAGATAGATGAAGACTACTATACTATGGTAGTTGAAAACCTTCCTCGTCCCGAAATATTTAAATCAAGTAAAGTGATAGTTTCGTATACACCGCTGCACGGGTCGGGAAATGTTCCTGTTCGAACCATCCTTGGAAAGTTGGGAGTTCATTGTGAAGTAGTTGAACAGCAGGAACAACCGGACGGTGATTTTCCAACAGTCTCTATGCCCAATCCCGAAGACCCACAGGCAATGCGATTGGCAATAGATTTAGGAATTGAAAAGAAAGCCGACATTGTGTTAGGAACAGATCCTGATGCAGACCGATTAGGTATTGCCATTCCATCAAATCTTGAAAAGACAAAGTATTCTCTCCTTTCCGGCAATCAGATTGCGGTGCTGCTGTGTGATTATCTTCTTACCTCATGGAGAGATCATGCTCATGACAATACAAAGCAGCCGGTGATTGCAAAGTCGATAGTTACCACTGATCTTGTACGAGCTATGGCTGAAGCTCATGGGGCAGTATGCATTGATGTGTTGACGGGATTTAAATACATTGCTGAACAAATAGCTGCACTTGAACAATCTAAAGATCAATTCTTCTTGTTTGGATGTGAAGAGAGCTTCGGGTATTTATCTGTACCTCATGTTCGAGATAAAGATGCCGTTTCTACAGCGGTTCTTGCGGTTGAGATGATGAGTCATTATGCTTCTCAGGGTATTTCATTACAATCGAGATTAGAAGAAATTTATCAGACCTATGGATACTATACAGAAACAGTATTGTCATTCACCTATGAAGGAAGTTCCGGTAAACAAAAAATGATCGATATTATGAAGCGGTTTAGAGAGCTAAAAGTTGGTGATGAATTTGCTGGTTATGCTATTTCCCACACCATGGACTTGCTCGATAACACACAATCTCAGCTTCCTCCCGCAGATGTTGTGATACTCCAATTTTCAACGGGAGATAAAATGGTGATTCGGCCTTCTGGGACGGAACCTAAAATTAAATACTATCTGTTCTTCCATGCTGAGGCAAAAGAGATGAATACCTGGAAAGCCTCACTTCAAGATCGGATTGCTCAGTTTAAATCTGAACTATAAGGATATACATATGCGATCAGGTTATATTATTAGACGAAATAGGGGAGGAACACTATATCTTACGGAGTTTGACGATCCAAAACTCGCAGGTACATGGAGTGAAGACGAAGAAATTGCTTGGTTCGCCTCTACAGGTTTGCATGCACAAGAGAAAGACGATGCTCTATTTTTACTATACAAAAGAATTGATCGCGGTGTTGACCGGTGGATTCAGGATGCACGATACATACCCCGGCTACTTATCTCTGCCCTGAGCTTTCTAGTTGTCTACTTTTTCTTCTCCTTAGCAATAAGAGATCCGCTACCGATGATTGACGAATTATTCATTGCGAGTGCGGCAGCTGTAATTACTGCCATGGGTCTTGCTCGACGAGACAAAAAGGGTGATGTTGCAATGAAACAGCGCCTAGTACTTAAGCAGCAGGCATCGAGATCAGATTTTATTATTGAGGAAGGAATCGCTTCATATGAAGATTATTTAGATGAGTGTTCCCACCTCGATACCATCGATTTAGCCGAGCGGCTTACACTGACCACCTCTGAATCATTGCCGAGTCTTGTAATTCCCGAAGGGCGGACAGGGCCGTGGCAAGAGCAACTTAATAATCTGCTGCTTCGTTCCATAGAACTCACCCATAAGCAGCTATTTACTAGATATAGACAAATCATTCGTGTACGGAACTCTGAACAAGGTGATGAATCCTTAGCTGCACGTCTAGTAAAATTTTCGATGCAAGGTCAGATTGACCTTCCTTTACTCGCTCTTTTAGTCGAAGTAGAGAAGCAAAAATAATCTTATTGCAGTTATCTTGGTATGTATAAAACATACCAACTAGCTGAAACGGTTCCACTCGTTATCTCACTCTTTTTGTTAGTTATCGGTTACTGCTATCCCGATATAACCACTTGGTTACAATTGAGTATCCTCATTATTCTTTGGATTTCAGGTGCAATTTTCTGTGTTTATATGATTCGTGTTCCGTTAAAAATTGTGTCTATCTGTATGTGGTATTTTGCACTACTCATGTTTGTCTGGTTAACTATTATACAATTGCAACAAGATGAGTTACTTCAATTTCCTTTCCCACTTAAACAAATTCACACAATTTCTGGAACAATACGCACTGATGGAGCTATCAGCGAACAGAATAATACGGTTTTATCGATATTACTGGATTCGGCAAGTACATCTCGTAATGACACAGGTTCTGCTCAAGGCAGCATTTCGGTGTTGATACCATCGAAACGAAATAATTTTATGGCTAATCAACACATTATCGCTTCTGGTACCCCTATAGAGATTGATGGATCCTTCGTATTTTTTGCGGAAAATATCAAAATTGTATGCGATGAACCATTACTTGTTCACAAGTGGAGATTATTTCGAACAAATACAATCAATGAATTACTGAGACGACTTGATTCCCTTCGATTCAATACCAGAGAACTCTGCTCCGGATTGCTTCTTGGGCGATTCTCTGCAGCAGGGGCATCGTTGAGAGAGCAATCAATAATGAGCGGCTGTGCACACATCTTAGCTCTCTCTGGAATGCATCTTCACGTAATACTTGCTGTTTTGGTATTCTTCCTTCGCAAAATTAAGAAGAAAATAATAATCTCACTTCTGAGTATATGCTTTTCACTCCTCTACGTAGGAATTATCGGCCCTAAGCCTTCTCTCGTTCGAGCATGCATTATGGGTATACTAGGTACATTACTAATTCGATCATCCGGCAAAACAATTATTACTTGTTCGCTCATTATTCACACATTACTTGTCCCAAAAACACTTATCTCTACCGGATCTATTCTATCGTACTATTCCTTGTTTGGTATTGTTTATGGTTCTCAATTTATATCCGCCCGTCTATCCAGCTATATGCCAAGAAACATATCGATGGTGATTGCTACTACATGCAGTGCTTCCTTTTTTACTGCCCCATTATCATTTTTGCTGTTTGACTCGTGGAGAATAATAGGACTATTGATAAGTCCAGTGGTCGCCCCACTTGCTCTGTTTATTTTATTGGGGTCGTTTCTTTATGTCTTGGTACCCAGCACCCTAATTGGTAAATGCCTAGATAGTGTTGCAGATGTTTTCTTGAAAATTACACAATGGGGGGCAGCTTGGTCATTATCACACGAACATCTGAACCGCGTGAGTATGTTAATACTTAGTATTATTGTTATGTTGACTGTAATTGCTCTTCTCCAGTATGCTTCCCACGTTGAGCGAAAAAGGAGCCTGAGCAACTATGATTTGGGATTTTCCCTACGATTCCCCGCAAGCGATAATACGACTTCTCTCTGAGCATGGATATGCGATGTCTAAAAAGTTTGGACAAAACTTTCTTATCTCTCCTTCAGCAAGAAATAAAATTGTGGATGCACTTGAACTACGAGAGGCGGAACGTGTGTGGGAAATAGGCCCTGGTGTTGGAGCACTCACAAAATTATTACTGCTGCAACAGGTTGAACTCACTGCGTTCGAAATTGATCACGGGTTTTCTGCAATTCTACGCGAACACGCTTTTCGCGATGAGTCGGGTTTTAACCTAGTAGAGGGTGATGTGTTAAAAACTTGGACAGAAATCTTTAGAGAAGATGGAATCCCCGATGCCATATGTGGGAATTTACCCTACAATATTGGATCAATTTGCATTGCCCGTATGCTGGAAGAACAGTGCACACCTAAACGAATGGTTTTTACCTTACAAAAAGAGGTCGGTGATCGATTGGCAGCTTCACCTGGATCTAAACTCTGGTCCACATTGTCTATTCTTTCACAAATTGACTACAAAGTCTCTCAGGTCTGTACAATCCCCTCAGGATCATTCTTTCCTCCTCCGCAGGTGGACTCCGTGGTAATCCTTATGCAGAAAAGAGATACTCCTTTAGTTAAAATCGAACAAAGAGAACTGTTTCTCACCATGACCAGCGATTTATTTTCACAAAGAAGGAAAACTGTGAGAAATAACTTGTTACGTGGGAAACTTGGTTTATGGTACCGAAAAGAATCACTATTAGATGCACTCAATAATGCACATATCCTGGAAAACGAACGTGCTGAAAGATTAGATTTTAATCAATTGCTCACACTTTCAGTTGCGATTTCACACATGGATAAGATTGGTTAACCTCAGGTGGTTACTCCTTCCAGGCATCTACCCATAATCCTTTTTTATACCGATAATAATTTAAAGATCCTCGTACCAAGAGGTCAGCAACCATACAACCCCAGGCAGCTTCAAGTCCAAAGCCAAATCCTAAAATAAGTATTGATGCTGGAATAAGTCGAACTAACCACATTCCTATAAGTGAGTAGTAAAATGGCCATTTTGTATCTCCAGCACCTCGCAATATCCCCCCAACTACAATGCTCATGGCAAAAAATGGCTGAGCAAAAGCTTCTATTCTCAATACACGAGAACCAAGAGCAATTACCGCAGAGTCATGAGTAAAAAAACTCATGAGATTAGCAGAGAAGATAAACATCATTACACCCATTCCACTCATGAGCATAATTCCCCATCGAAGACATCTGAAAGCAAAATCCCGTGCCATTTCTCGTTTTTCTGCCCCCAGGGATTGTGCCACCAACGTAGTTGCAGCCATAGAAAATCCACTCACCGGCATATATGTAATAGATTCTGCAGTAATAGCTAAGTGATGTGCAGCAAGCGAGACAGTACCTATTCGAGTTACAAGAATGGTGAGTACTATTTGACCTAGCGATAGGGTAGCACGTTCGAGTGCCAAAGGAGTTCCTAATCTGAATACTTGCTGCATTACTTTCCAATCGATTCTCCAAGAGACTCCTCTGAATGGAGTTTTCAAAGGAGAGTCTTTAAATACTAATACTCCCAGTAGAATTAAAGAACTTAGGACCATTGCAGAAGCCGTAGCAATCGCTGCACCTTTTACACCAAGATCAGCACCGGGCATGGTAAATTCAAAGCCGAGAACTGAAAGTTTCCTGGTTGGAAAGATGAGTATAAAGTTTCCAACGATATTTGCAATATTTGTAATAATATTACTAATCAAAGGACTTCTCGTATCACCACTGCTTCTAATCAGGTTAGCCATGAACATGAAAAGAATAGTGAAAGGATATGCTGCTGCAATAAATCCCATATAAGTTGCTGCAGCTGGAGCTACTTGGGGTTCCACTCCAATCCATGTTGGGAGCAAAGGAGCGATGCGCAGCATTATAGAGGTAACCACTAATGAAAGCCCAATTATTGCAAGCAGAGCCTGCCGCACAGTGTGGTGGACTGCCTGAGTATTATTTGCTCCAATTTGACGGGCAGCAAGCACAGCAAAAGCTGCACCAAATGCATACATCATCCCATTCACAAGCCATATAGTTGAACTATTCACTGCTACAGCCGCAGTAGCGACGGCTCCAAGAGAGCCTACCATCGCTGAATCCACATAGTGGACCATCGTCTGAAAACTCTGATCGAGTATAACAGGCCATGCCAACATCCAGATGGTCCGAGCCGGTGAATGAGATGAATCAATGAGCGACCTATGAGACCGAGAACTCATCTGGGTACCTTTCTCCTAAAACCGAGAAAATCTCGCTTTTGCATGTATTTAGAATATTGAATGTAGTAAAGTATAGCTGTTTTGGCAACCTTATACGATGGTTCTAACCACGAATGTGTGCTCAGCACCATGTTCTCACATGGTGCTGAAAGAGACCATATTTCGCTATTCGGCCTGTGCTAGTGTGATCGCACTGGTTACCACAATATCTTCAATGCTGCAGCCACGGGACAAATCACTTACCGGTCTGGCAAATCCTTGAAGAATTGGGCCATAGGCTTGTGCACCGGCGATACGTTGTACTAGTTTGTATCCAATATTTCCAGCCTGTAAATCGGGGAAAACTAACACATTAGCCTTTCCTGCAACGGGAGAGCCGGGTGCTTTGCTCTCTCCAACAGAAGAGACGATTGCTGCATCCAGCTGAAGTTCTCCATCGGCAAGAATATCGGGACGTTTTTCTTTAAGTAAAGTGAGTGCCGTGGTAACTTTATCGACAAGGGGACCTTTTGCTGAACCCTTTGTGGAGTAAGAGAGAAGTGCAACAGCGGGTTCTACACCTAAATAAGTACGGCAAGACTCAGCAGAAGCCTCTGCAATTTCTGCCAATTGTTCTGCAGTAGGTTCGGGAATGGTAGCACAGTCGCTAAAAATAAAAGATCCTTGTGCACCGAGCTGTGTGTTGTTAGTTGCCATAACAAAACAGGATGAAGCACTCTTGATGCCCGGTTTTGTTTTAATAATTTGAAATGAGGCCAGTAATACATTTCCAGTAGTGTTCTCAGCACCTGCAACCATTGCATCGGCTTTATTAAGATGTACCATCATAGCTCCAAAGCGAAGTTGGTCATCCATAAGGGTGAACGCCTCCTCTTTGGTCATTCCTTTGTGTTTTCGTAACTCGTAATATTCAAGTGAGAATGATTGTCGTAAGTCCGAATCTGCTGGGTCTATAACGGTAATACCTTCGAGTGAAATACCCACATCCTGTGCAGTCTTCATGACACTTTCTATTTTCCCAAGCAATGTTACGCTTGACGCAAGTTTTTCATCTATGATTCTACGAGCCGCGGCAACGGTACGAGGTTCGGTTCCTTCTGGTAAAACCAGTGCTTTTTGCAGCTGGACTGCCTTTGCTTTCATTTTCTCTGCAAATGTCATGAATATCTCCTGTTAGATTAACGAATTTTTCATCACTAGGATATCATATTGACCAATACAATTGAATAGACAAATGCTGTTTTTGTCCGATTGTCTGTTTCTTGAGAATTATGTTAGGATGCGTTCATGAATGTTGGTGTATATGGATTAGGTAGATTTGGATCGTTCTGGGCAGCAGAACTTGCAAAACACATCCCTGTTAAGGGATATAACCGCTCAAAAATTGAACAGGCCCCACTTGGAGTAGAATTAGTATCCGAAGAGGAGCTTCTCAAGTGCGATGCAATCATTCTATGCGTAGCAATTTCATCATTCAAAGATGTTATTGCTAACATATCATCAAGAATCAGTTCTCACGCATTGGTAATGGATACCTGTTCAGTTAAAGTGTATCCTGCAAGAATCATGCAAGACCTCCTGCAAAAAGATGTTGAGATTATCGCCACACACCCTATGTTTGGTCCAGATTCTGGGAAAAACGGTATAACTGAATTACCTCTTGTATTCTCACCGATTCGTTGCAGCAAAATTCATCAAGAGCATTGGAAAAATGTATTTATGAGTATGAAGTTACATGTTCTGGAGATGAGCTGTGATCAACATGATAAAGAAGCAGCATACTCACAGGGGGTAACACATTTTATAGGACGCGTGTTAGATGAATTGCAGTTACGACCGACACAACTTGCTACCGTAGGGTACACACAGCTCATGTCCATTGTAGAACAAACCTGTAACGATCCAATTCAGTTGTTCTATGATTTACAGCGATATAATCCGTATACGCACGATATGCACGGTAATTTGAATCGAGCACTCGAAACTGTCTTGCACGTGCTGGATACCTATGAAAAGAATCCAATGGAGTTTTAAAATACATGAAGGTTTTTCTCTATACACTTGGGTGTAAACTGAATCAGTGCGAAAGCGAGGCTATTGCAGATGCTTTTGTTCGTGAAGGATTTTCTCTCGTTAAACAAGATGATGGTGCACAGCTATATATTGTAAATACCTGTACAGTAACAGGAAAAGCAGAACAGAAAGCTCGTCGTATGATACGAAAATTTGCCTCGGAGGAGCAGCGTCCAGTTGTATTGGTCACCGGTTGTTACGCACAGATGGAACGGGAGCTTATTGAGGAGTTGGGTACCAATGTAGTGGTGGTTTCCTTGGACGATAAACCTTCGCTTCTTGGACTTCCTGAATTTCTTGCAAATCGATTGATGGCTAATATTGATTTGCTTGAGGCAATTCAAACTTTTGTGACTGCAGCAAATCAAAAAAAGGTAGAACATTCCAACTCTCCGTTTGATTATAATGCAGCAACATTCTCCCTTCATAGCCGTGCATTTTTAAAGATTCAGGATGGGTGTGATAATGCATGTGCTTATTGCCGGGTTACCATAGCACGAGGAAGTGCAAAAAGTTTATCGGCACGAGAAGTCTTGCAGCGGGTACTTGCTCTAGAGCATGAGGGATTTTCTGAAATTGTGTTAACAGGTGTGAATATAAGTGCTTATTCAAGTGAAAATTATGGTTTAGGAGGACTGTTAAAGCTTCTATTAGACCAGCTTGGTAAAAATATCCGCATACGGCTCAGTTCATTGGAGCCTGACACAATCGATGAAGAACTGCTCTCAATCATTTCAGATAATCGAATTCAGCCACATTTTCACTTGCCGGTACAATCCTGTTCCGATGTAGTATTACATAGAGTAAATAGAAACTATCCGATTGAGAAGGTTCGCACCGTGGTGAATCAGCTTAGAAGTGTGAAAGATGATCCCTTTATTGCAGCAGATATGATTACTGGGCTTCCTGCTGAAACCGATGAAGAGTTTCATAAGAGTTTAGCCTTTCTTAGGGAGATGGAATTTAGTCAACTCCATGTATTCCCGTTCTCTCCTCGTCCTCAAACTGCACTCTTCGATGCAAAGGATCGGGTACCTGAGGGTATTCGAGATGCTCGTGCAAAAATGTTACGTGAACTTTCAGCTATTCAAACTCGTCGCTATATTGATAGACAACTTGGGAAACATCTTGAGCTGTTAGTAGAAGAAAAACGTAAAGGATCATGGACAGGTGTTACTGGTAATTATTTGAAACTGCTCGTCGTTGATCCTCCTGAGTCTCTGAAGCGAGGAGACACAATTATTGTTGAAATCCAATACAATACTGTGGGTAACCATCCGGTAGGTAAATACTTGTCATTTACAAATAATACTCAGACCTGAATGAGCTCTACTGAAATTTGAGATGATTATTCCTTGGCCAAAAAAGTTTGAGAGAGCATAATTTCCTTGCTTTTCGGAGTAAAGGTGGCTATTCTTTACTTAAGGTGATAACTATGGAAGAAAAAACTGATTCCGATCAACAAGTACAAGAGAAAGGATTCATGCCAGACTCTATGAACATGGTACAAATTGAGCGTCGGTATGAACTGGAACAGGAATTGCTGCACGCAGTGAAGTGGGGGAATCCCTATAAGGTAGAAGACTTACTGGACATGCGTCGCAAAATATTCCCCGATTTAGTTTGTTGCAGTAAAGGGACTGCATCGGAGGCGTTACGCTGTTGTAAAAATGAATTAGTTGCATTGAATGCACTCTGTAGATTCTCAGCTAGGCAGGGAGGCGTACAACCGTTGTATCTTCATAGCATCGCAAATAAGTATTCTCTTATGATAGAGAATGCGGTGTCTATCACGTATTTGAATGATGTGTTATATCCTCAAGTAGCAATTGACTATGCAAATGCCGTTTTGGAGTTCTCAGTTAATAGTTATAGTCCAATGATTAAGAAAATTGTTACCTATCTCACGGTGCATCTGACCGAAGATGTACGGATTGAGCAGCTTGGTAGAATGCACAATACCCATATTTCCCACATCTCAAGAAAATTCAAGAAAGAGACAGGCATGTCAATTCCTGCATATGTGAGCAAGCAAAGGATTGGACTGGCAAAACTCTATTTTGAAGATGGGAAAACTTCGATAAAGGAAATTTCTGAACTACTTGGATTCAATGACAGCAACTATTTCAGTAAAGTGTTTAAACGGTATGCTGGTGTAACACCATCCGAGTACATTAATTCAATTCACGAACGGTAAGGGTGTCGCACGATTTCTTTGGAGTCTTTGGATTAATTTCCCTCATAATACTCTT
This sequence comes from uncultured Spirochaetaceae bacterium, assembly GCA_964616275.1. Taxonomy (GTDB): domain Bacteria; phylum Spirochaetota; class Spirochaetia; order Sphaerochaetales; family Sphaerochaetaceae; genus CAYZJV01. The sequence continues at coordinate 26,378 of CAZTUL010000025.1, forward strand.
TGGTTCTTCATTTTGGACAAGGGTATTAGCAGGAATGTCGTGACGTATCCAAGCGTTAGACCCAATTATAGTGTTTTCCCCAATAACAATATCTCCAAGTAAAGTGGCATTTGCGTATACAGTTACTCTGTTTTGTAATGTTGGATGTCGCTTAGTGCCGCGTATGAGGCTGCCGCATGCATTTTTAGGAAAACTAAGTGCACCGAGGGTAACTCCCTGATAGATTTTTACTTGATTTCCAATAATTGAAGTTTCACCAATAACCACACCAGTTCCGTGATCAATGAACAGGCAGCGACCAATTGTTGCCCCAGGGTGAATATCGATACCTGTCTGCTTGTGAACCGTTTCACTTAGCATCCGAGGAATAAGTGGAACTTTTTCCTTATATAAAAAATTTGCAATTCTGTGAATAGTAAGGGCTCTGACACTCGGATAGGAGATAATTGTCTCGCGGATGGAAGTCGCTGCAGGATCTCCATCAAAGGCACTTTGAGCGTCTTCTTTCATCATAGTTCGTAAGGTAGGAAGAGCTTTGAATAATTTCATCGTTGTTTTATGTGCAAGATTGTGATAATACGTTGTTTCATTATCTGCAAGTTGTAAAGGATTATCATGAAACCAGGCAATAAATATTTGTTTTTCCAGTGATTCTCCGATACTTCTCAATAGAAAAGCCACAAGCTCTCTAATGGTAGCATTTGAATAGACCCGTTTCCCGCTTCTTCCTGGAAAGAGCAGTTCCATGAATTCTTCAACAATTGATTCTATTGCGGTCATACTTGGAATAGGTCTGAAACTGATAAAACTGGATTGTCCATAACGATCAAAACTATCAAGATATGCATCCAAGTATTGATCAAAAAAATTTTCGTGATCTTCCATTGAGGATTGCCTCCTCCTTCTATTTTCATTAACGATACACCAATGCCCCTTGTTTGCTCAAGGTGATAGTATCCTCTTGAAGTACTAGTACATATTTCCGTATAGTATGACCGTTATGTCGAAATGTCGGCACTGGAGTACATAGTATGATGCAACAATTACGAGCCACTTGGAAAAATTTTGTTGAACGTGAAATTTGGGAATATGCACAAGAAGTGCTTGGAACAGATGAATCAGTTCGCACACTCGGTGAACTTGCTGTTCAGAAACCACCGAAACCAGAACTTGGAGATATCGCTTTTCCTCTTTTTATTTTTGCAAAAGTATTTAAAACTTCCCCAAATAGACTTGCAGAGGTTTTACACGGTCGATTATCAAAAAGGACAGATCTTCCAGAAGGAGAGTTTCTTGTTTCCGGTCCCTATCTGAACGTAAAGGTTGCCCTCGCTCGTTTTACCGAAGAATTATACGCTGTTGTAATGGATAAAGGTCTTAACTATGGCTCGAATGATACCCTTTCTGAAAAGCGAATTATGTTGGAGTTCAGTTGCCCCAACACAAACAAGCCATTACACCTTGGACATTTGAGGAATGATTCTATAGGTGAGAGCGTTGCAGCAATCTTGCAGGCAAATGGTGCAGAAGTACGTAAGGTTAATCTCATCAATAACAGGGGTGTGCACATATGTAAATCCATGCTTGCGTATCAGAAATTTGGAAATGGGGAGACCCCAGAAAGCTCTGGAATAAAAGGGGACCATCTTGTTGGGAAATATTATGTACGGTTTGCTCAATGGGAGAAAGAAGACCCTTCAGCCACGGAACAGGCTCAGCAGATGTTACAAAAGTGGGAGGAGGGAGATCCTGAAGTTCTTCATCTTTGGAATACCATGAACCAATGGACTCTTGATGGAGTTTCCGAAACATACAAGAAAACCGGCATTGCTTTTGATCACTATTACTATGAAAGTGAAACCTACATGTTGGGCAGAGACTTGGTATTAGCAGGTCTTGAAAGTGGGGTGTTTTATCAAGCTGATGATGGTTCGATTTGGATTGACCTAGCAGAAATCAATCTCGATAAAAAAGTATTGCTGAGAAAAGATGGGACATCACTTTACCTGACGCAGGATTTGGGTACAGCAGTTTCACGACATGAAGACTGGAAGTTTGATTCATTAATATATGTGGTTGCATCTGAGCAGACGTATCATTTTAAAGTGCTTTTTCATGTTCTTGATAGACTCGGTTATCCTTGGGCAAAAAATCTTCATCATCTTGCTTACGGAATGGTTAATCTACCCGAGGGAAAGATGAAAAGTAGAGAGGGAACGGTTGTTGATGCTGATGATCTGTTTGAGCAGCTGACTCAGTTAGCGAAAGCGGAAATTATAGAGAAAAACAGAGAAGAAGCTGTAGGTGATGTGCAGGCAACCAGTGAAGCAATAGCACTCGGTGCACTGAATTATTTTCTTCTGCAGACAAATCCAATGAAGGATATGATTTTCAACCCAAGTGAATCTATTGCGTTTAATGGGAATACAGGACCGTATTTACAATATATGGGTGCCCGAATAAGTAGTATGATGAGAAAATTTGCAGAAAACGCTCAAGATTACGAACATATTCCGTTCGATGGTACTCTTCTAGCATTGCAAGATGAACGAGAATTGGTTAAGCTGATTGCACAGTACGGTGAGGTTGTACAGGAGGCTGGAAGAGATTTGAATCCGTCGACTGTTACTGCATACTTGTATGAATTATCCCGCTTATTCAGCAAGTATTATCATGACCACCCCGTTCTGAGGGCTCCGTCTGCATCGTTGGTGAAAGCACGGGTCTCTTTGGTAGCTATGGTTCTCCAGGTATTCCGAAATGCATATGCATTGGTCGGCATACCGTTTTTGGAATCAATGTAAATTACGTGTAGGTCTTGTCATTATCGAAACGTTATGATATAAGTGAGCCTGCATAATTTAGAGTATTTTATAGTAAGGATGTATACACATGTACGCACTGGTAGAGATTCTTGGCAAGCAGTACAA
>CAZTUL010000026.1:0-28895 GCA_964616275.1 uncultured Spirochaetaceae bacterium
GAGGAGAGAAAAAATGAAAGCAAAGATTGCGTTTTTACATGGCCCCCATGACCTGCGTGTCCAGGAGGTTGAACTACCAAAGTTGAAGAGTGACCAGGTCCTCATCAAAATTAAAGCTGTGGGAATTTGTGGCTCTGACGTCGAGTGTTTTGAAGGGAAGTCTGCTGAAGGCCGATACGACATTGCACCTTATACTCCCGGTCACGAGTGGGCAGGACAAGTCGTAGAAGTAGGATCTGAAGTAACAAGTGTGAAAGTTGGAAATAAGGTTACCGGTGACTGTGTCATGGCCTGTGGCAAGTGCATCAACTGTAAGAACGGCCTCATGCCTTCTGCCTGTTTGAATATGCGTGAGCTCGGTTTTAGACCCGATTCACCCGGAGCCATGGGCGAATACATGATTCTTGAAGAGCAGTATACTCACCCCTTCCCGGATGATTGGGACTATACCATGGGTGCATGGGTAGAAACCTTCTCAGTTGGTTACTGGGGTATCTGGGGTAATGGTGGCTTCTGTGATGCTAGTGACGATGTCGTAGTTCTTGGAGCTGGTCCAATTGGACTCTCTGCAACCATGACTGCAAAAGCCTCAAATGCTCGAGTTATCATGATTGATCCTCTTGCAAGCAGAAGAGAAACTGCATTGAAATATGGTGCAGATGATGTTGTTGATCCTACTGCTGGTGATGTTGCTGAGCAAATTCGGAAGTTAACAAACGGTCATGGTGCTACTGTTGTTGTTGAATGTTCTGGAAATGACAAGGGTATTGCATCTGTGTTTGATATTGCTGGACACAGTTGTCGTGTTGGGTTCGTTGGTCACTCGATCGGACGCAAGGTTTCTGCAGAACTTGGAAAGGTTATCTGGAGCAATCTGCGCATTGTCGGCTCGGGTGGAACTAAGAATTTCCTCCCTCGAACTATTAAATTCCTCTCCAGATTAAAGGATCATTATGATTTTGCTGCATTGAACACACACCATTTTACCTTTGATAAAATACATGATGCTTTTGATGTTGCTGTTCACGATAAGGCAAATGCAAGAAAGGTTATGATTACCTTTGATTAATTAATACTGTTGTGTATATGGGGGATAGGGAATAGCCTGTCCCCCTGTTCGTTTCTTAATTTGGGAAGTCGCTACAAGTGAGGTTGATATATGAAATTTGCTGTGAATGAAAATACAATCATGCAATGTGATTTAGTTGATTTTTTACGGGTTTGTAAGCGTGCAGGGTTTTCTGCTGTGGAGATTAGCTATGCAAAACTCAAGGATGCACTTCGATTTCTATCTCCTCAAGAAATCGTGCAAGAGTTGCTTCCCATGCACGTGCTATCGGTTAATGCGTTCGAAGATGTGTTTCTCACTCCCGAAGATTCTTGGGCAGCGGTTGAAGCCGAAGCTCTCCTTTTTGGAGAGTTATGTAAGAGTATTTCATGTCCTGCAGTCGTTTTACCATCAAGCCGCTGGTATGATAAGTTTGGCAAACTCCCAAATCATGATGAAATAACCCGCTTATATCGAACTCGTCTCATACGTATGAAGGAGCTTTTTGCTCCATTCAATGTTACTGTCATGTTTGAACCTATCGATTTCTCAGAATTTATTGTAGGTACTGTAGACTGGACTAACGAGATTTTACATACCCCTGAACTCTCTGACCTACCTGTAGTTCCAGATATCCACAATATGTATAGAAACGGCGAGGGTAGTCGGCAACTACAACATCTAAAGAATCCCATTGGCATTTTTCATATTGATGATACCATGTCCGGGCCAGTTGAATCACTTCATGTTGCTAAGAGTCGCATGTTCCCTGGGGAAGGTGTTGCTCAGGCTGATATCTGGATTCAGACAGTCGTTGGTATGGGATATAATGGTTATTATTCGCTCGAACTTTTTGACGACCAGATCTATAGTATGGACCCACAGCAGGCTGCTAATCTATGTATGGAAAAGCTCGTCGCATTTGAAAAGAGCTTACTCTAAGTACAGAATGTATACCTGTTTTTAAATTATTCAACATAATAGATTTTGAATTTATGGTAAGCGGAGTATCAATAATCATTATATGAAAAATATTTTACAATGCGAAATAGATTGTATCTATATGTTGTACAACACAATACGAAGGTGTGGTATCATAGTGGGAATAAAACTTGCATTGGCTATCATGTATTTTCACTTGACAGGTAGTAGTATGCTTGGTAGTATCAATGTATAGAATATTACAATGCGAAATGAATTTTATATTGTAGAAAACTAAAAGAAGAAGGAAGGTAACGTATGAGTGAAGCTGCACAATATGTACAATCATTAATTTCACGGGCTCGTGAAGCACAGAAGACCATTGAATTTGCATCGCAAGAACAAGTCGATAAGGTTGTCGAAAGCCTCGCATGGCATTCAATTCAACCCGAATTTGCACAAAAATTGGCAGAGTTTGCTGTCGCAGAATCCCGAATGGGAGATGTCCCAAGCAAGTATGCAAAGATGATGAATAAAGTTCGTGCCGGATACCTTGATATGAAGGGTGTGAAAACTGTTGGTATTATCGAAGAGAATAATGAGCTCGGTTTGGTTAAGATTGCCAAACCTGTTGGCGTGGTAGGTGCTTTAGTACCTTGTACAAACTGTGAAGCCACACCGGTTTTGAAAGCCTCCTGGGCAGTTAAAACACGTAACGCCATTATTCTTGCTCCACATCCACGAACAAAGAAAACAAATGCTATGGTCACAGATCTGTTGCGTTCAGTTTTAGTTAAGCATGGTATGAATCCAGACTTGATTATCAACATGGATCAAGTCAGTCTCGATAATAGCCAAGAGCTCATGAGTCAGTGTGATTTGATTCTTGCTACCGGTGGTGGCGCTATGGTTAAGTCTGCCTATTCGAGCGGAACACCAGCATATGGTGTAGGTGCCGGAAATGCTGTTACTATCGTTGATGAAACTCAGAATCTTAATGAAGTAGCTGAAAAAATCAGAAAGTCAAAAACCTTCGACCAAGCCACCAGCTGCTCCTCAGAGAATGCTGTGCTCGTATTAGAAGATATTTACGATAATTTTATTAAGGCAATGGAACAAGAGGGTGGGTACCTTGCAAGTGCCCAGGAAAAAGAACAACTGCAGAAGGCAATGTGGCCCGATGGACATACTCTGAATCGTGATGTAGTCGCACAGCCTGCAACAATTATCGCTAAGATAGCTGGAATTACACTTCCCGAAGGTAAGACGTTCTTTATGGTCGAAGAGACTGGCATTGGTGCTGACTATCCCTTCTCAGGAGAAAAGTTGTCTGTTGTCGCCACCGTTTACAAGTGGAAGGAGTTCTCAAAGGCTGTTCAAATGGTGAATGATATTACCAATTACAGTGGTGCCGGACACTCTTGTGGAATCCACAGTTCCAATAGAGACCGAGTCCTTGAACTTGCAGAAAAAGTCAAAGTATCTCGAGTAATGGTTAATCAGCCACAGAGTCTTTCTAATAGTGGGGCATGGACAAACGGTATGCCGACAACCCTAACACTCGGTTGTGGAACCTGGGGTGGAAATATCGCCAGTGAAAATGTCACTTTCAAGCATCTCCTGAATACCACGTGGGTAGCCTTTCCTATAGCAAGTAGACAACCTTCAGACGAAGATTTGTTTAGTGAAGCTGTAAGGAAGGAGACGCTTTAGTCACACACAAGGAGAAAAGGAGATTGACTATGTCTAGAGAACATGAGCTGGATCGTTTTCATAAAATGAAGGAAAAACGTGTAGAAGGGGGAGGAAGTGCAAAGAAGGAACAACAGAAGAGTAAAGGTAAACTCTGCAGCCGTGATCGCATAGACACCCTGCTCGATAAGAAATCCTTTATTGAAAGCTTCCCGTACGTCACTGCCCGTTCGACCGATTTCGGTATGGACAAACATCGATTCCTCGGTGATGGTGTAGTCGCAGGTACCGGATTGATTGATGGACGACAGGTCTGGCTGTTCTCTCAGGACTTTACTGTTCTTGGTGGATCTCTGGGCGAGCAACAGGCTGAACGTATCAACCGTGCACAAAAAATGGCGTTGCAGACCCGGACTCCTTTTATCCAAATAAATGATTCAGGTGGAGCAAGAATTCAGGAAGGTGTCTATTCGTTAGATGGATACGGAAAAATATTCCGATCTAACATAGATGCCTCCGGAGTTGTTCCACAACTTTCGCTTATATTAGGACCGTGTGCTGGAGGAGCAGTATATTCACCGGCACTCACCGACTTCGTTTTTATGGTGGAGAAGGTGAGTCAGATGTACATAACCGGACCCGATGTCATAAAGGCAGTAGTTGGTGAGGATGTCACTCATGAGCAACTCGGTGGAGCTTCTACCCACAGCAAGCGAAGCGGTAATGCCCACTTCCATTGTGCGGATGAAGCAGAATGTTTTGCTTTGGTCCGAAAGCTGCTTTCCTATCTCCCCTCCCATAATGGTGAATATCCACCAATTATTGAGAGTAAAGATTCCGGTTCACGAAAGACTGAAAAAATTGCGCAAATTATACCTGAGCAGAATACCCGTGCATATGATGTTAGAGATATTATCCAAGAGGTCTTTGATGCAGAAAGTTTCCTCGAAGTTCACAAGGAGTATGCGACAAACATTGTAGTCGGTTTTGCTCGTCTCGCTGGACGATCGGTGGGAATTATTGCAAATCAGCCAAAGATGCTCAGCGGAGTACTCGATATTAATGCATCTGATAAAGCTGCTCGATTTGTTCGAGTATGCGACACCTTTAATGTTCCCGTAATTTCATTGGTGGACATTCCTGGATATATGCCGGGGACCGTTCAGGAGTACGATGGTATCATCCGTCATGGAGCCAAACTCCTGTATGCCATCGGTGAGGCTACGGTACCAAAGATTTCTCTCATATTGAGAAAAGCCTATGGTGGTGCCTATATTGCCATGGCATCCCGAGCTTTAGGATACGATAGAGTTCTTGCTCTTCCTTGTGCTGAAGTCGCTGTTATGGGTGCTCAGGGCGCTGCAAATATTATTTTCCGTAAAGAAATTGCTGCAGCACCTGATCCAGCACAAATGCGTAGACAGAAAATTGATGAATTCCAGGAGAATTCAATGAACCCCTTTGTGGCGGCAGCAGCGGGATTTGTGGATGATGTAGTTGCATTCGAGGATGTACGGAAAGAATTAATTCGTTCTCTTGAGTCTCTTGCGAGTAAGAAAGAGACGAGAATTGAGCGAAAACATGGGAATATGCCATTATGATGTTTGCTGTAATAGGTTTTATTCTAGGTGCTGTTCTTGCAACTGTTCTTTGCAGCCTGCGACATGGTGGATTGAAGTGCGGTAGCTCGAAAAGGAGAGAAAAGTCTGATCATTTTCTTCAAAGTGACCATGATAGCTCGTCCTGGATACAAAGAACCGATTCTGCTGGAATTCCCGATTTGCATATGAATACTTCATCTCCGCATAAAGGTAGAGTAGTTAAGAGAAGATGGGATACTCTGTAAATATCATAGAGCCCATGTAATACAAATATAAACATTCAATGGAGGATGTATATGAGTGAAAAGTATAAAAGCCCATTGCACAAAATGGCAGAAACAACACCAACAGATTTCTGGAACGATTCTTGTTCCATAAAGGAACTTGAATACGCTATTGAACATGGAGCAGTGGGAGCAACCACAAACCCTGTTATTGTAGGAAACGTACTAAAGACTGAAATGCCTCTCTATGAAGATCGTATTCGTGAACTCATTGCAGAGAATCCTGAAGGTTCTGAAGAAGATATCGCATGGAAACTTAATGAAGAGATGGCTGTTACAGCTGCTAAACTTCTCATGCCTGCTTTCGAAGCTTCTAACGGTCAGAAGGGAAGAATTTCTATTCAGACCAATGCAAAATATTATAAGAATTGGAAGTTGATGGCTGATCAGGCTGTTCACTTCAATTCACTTGCCCCTAACATGCAGGTGAAAATGCCTGTTACCGAAGCTGGAGTTAAGGCGATTGAAGAGTCTACAGCTCAGGGTGTAAGCGTAAACGCAACAGTAAGTTTTACAGTTGCTCAGGCTGTAGCAGTTGCTGAAGCTGTAGAACGTGGTCTTGAACGCCGCAGAAAGGCTGGCGAAGATACCAGCACTATGAGCCCAATTTGTACCATCATGGTTGGTCGCTTGGATGACTGGTTGAAGATTGTGATGAACAAAGAAGGAGTCTTGATTGATCCAGGCTATCTTGAGTGGGCTGGTGTTGCAGCATTCAAAAATGCCTATAAGATCTTCAAAGAACGCGGCTATAAAACTCGTCTTCTCGCAGCAGCCTACCGAAACCATATGCAGTGGTCTGAGTTCATCGGTGGTGATGTCTCAATGACTATCCCACACAAATGGATTAAACGTTTTGCCAATTCCGATATTGAAGTGGTTGATCGAATGCAGAATCCTGTTGATCCTAAGATCATTTCGGAGCTCAAGAACAAGTTCCCTGAGTTTGTTCGTGGATACGAGCCAGATGGCATGAAGCCTTCTGAGTTTGATTCATACGGAGCTACTGCACGGACACTGCTTGGATTTATCAAAGGATACGAAGAGATGCTGGGTATGATTCGTAATTTCATGATACCTAATCCGGATAAATAAAGTTTGCTTGGAACATAAGTAGTATTTTATGACTAATACCCACCTTCGGTTTTGTGCCGTACGGGTGGGTATTTTTGTTGTTAATTCAGTGTGGGAAAGCTATGATTGAACACAATTAGATGGGTAAGGGGAGGTTGAATAACATGAAGGTGTTCGCGCATAGGGGACTGAGTGGGATCTATCCTGAAAATACGATGCTTGCTTTCCAGCGAGCTGGTGATGAGTCTTTCGATGGTATTGAGCTTGATGTGCAACTTACACGGGATGGTCAGGTTGTGATTATTCATGATGAGACCGTTGATCGTACTACCGATGGTTCTGGTTTAGTTGTTGCACATTCTCTAGATGAAATCAGAAAGTTGAATGCTGCACGAATTCGTCCCGATAGCACCCAACCTTTGCGTATACCAACCCTTGATGAATATTGTGAGTGGGCTAGTTCTGCTTCTCATATTGTCACGAATATTGAGATTAAATCGTCAGTTGTCTTCTATCCGGGATTGGAAGAAAAAACTTTTAATCTTGTTCAAAAGTATGGACTGGAAGAGAGAGTTTTTTTCTCCTCATTTAACCATCTTTCAATGATTTTGATGAAAAAAATTGCTCCCGAGATACCTTCCGGAGCTTTGGTTGAAGAACAGGGGCTTATGTTTGCAGGATTTTATTGTGAGCAATTTGGCTTCGACTACTTTCATCCAGGGTTGCCGTCTGTTACTGCAGAGAGCGTAATTGAATGTCACGCTCACGGCATTCCCATGCATGTGTGGACTGTTGATGCTCAAAGTGATTGGGATCGTATGGAATCCTTTGGTGTCGATGGCATCTTTACTAATTACGTACCGGGTACAAAGTAGTCGCTGAGGGGTTATTTGTAGGGGAGCATTTTACTTTTTTCTCTTTGGAGTGTGTGAAATCACTTTAATTCTCTTATCTTTGTACCCGGTACTAATTATGTTTTCCTCAATCCAAGCCACAGTTTTTGCGTGATAGAAAAATACATGGGTTGCATCATTTTTATAGTGCCAGCTTGCAAAATTGGTTTCATCTGTCAACAACGAAGTTTTACAATAGAGAGTTCCTGACTCATTCAATAATGAGGCAAGCTGGGAGAAAGCTTCAAACGGATGATTAAAATGTTCAATTACCTCGGAGCAAAAAATATAATCGTACTTTTGCGATAATGGAGTTCTGTCTGGGTGAAAAAACGGGTCGTACAAATTGATTGAGTAACCTTTATCTTGTAACAATTTAGCTACAACCGGACCAGGCCCGGCACCAAAATCAAGTCCTAAAGTGTGTGGTTGCTGTTCAGAGATGATAAGATCAACAAGAGGCATTACAAACTCTTGATATCGAGGGTCATTCACATCATTTTTATGAATCGAATACTCGCGGAACTCATCCTCAGAGGAGAGCAAATGGTCACGCGAAAGAAACCTTCCATTGCACTTCGGACACGTGTAATAATCTCGATTATGGTATGTTCCAAAGTATGCTGAGAATCCTTCACAGAGCGGACAAGTTTGTACCCGGTACATTAAGGATAGAGGTTTTCGGGTCGGCGTTCGGGTATACTCGAAGGTTCGCTATTGGTGAAGTCATAATCTTCATCGAAGAAAAGCGAACAGAAACAATGACCATATTCAGAAATATCTTCTTCAGCATACACACAAGGACAAATGATGTCCTTATCCTTCTCGCGGTCATCCCAACTCAATCTGCACGGACATTGAAGATATCCTAAACGGTCCAGATTTAATTCTAACCCCTCAATTAACATAGAAAGAAAATCAGCATCCTGATTCAGTTGCCAATTTCGCCTTTCTGAAACATTATGGACAAATTTCTCTACATCTACATGAGATTGAATTTCTTTTGCATTATCACTCATCACAAAGCTCCTTGAGCTCCATCTCCCACGAAGCTCGAATAAATCCTGTGAAAAAATCAGATTTTCCAACACATAGGAAGGGATATGAAATACCAATCTTATATTTCAGTTTTATAAACGTTCTTACCACATTCTGTTGCTCCCGCGATAATTTATCTACATAGATATAGCGGTAACTGTATTTGTTGTCATCGAGAAGACTCTTAGCACGTCGACAAAAACCACAGGTGCTAAGGGCAAATAGAGTTAGCGGTTCTCGCATAGATTTTCCTAAAACTTCCTCAAATGGAATATCGAGTAATGCATATTCTGCCTCTTGCAATCGTTTTTTACCGAACATGAAAATTCCTCCAGGCGGTCTAAAATACGTATGATATTCCACTATGCCCAATCGACTTCACTTTGTCCAGACTGTACCCGGTACAAAACTTATGAAGCAAATTCGAGTTTCACGTCGTAGATAGAATGCAGGAGGAGCATATGAAAATATCCATGTCCAACAGTGAGATGAATCTGACTGAGGCCGCTTCAATCAATGTTGATATTTCTAACCTGGAACCTTACTGGGTTTGGTTACATGAACTCAAGGGTGTCACGAACATGCGGAAAAAAGAATTGCTCACACAATATAAAAGCCCGCGAGAAATTTTTAACCTTCCTCACCATATACTTGGTGATACCAGAGTCACCGAGGCTCCCACATCCAGGAAGGTGAGAAATGTTCGAATAAAGCAGCTTGTACGTGCTGAGAAAATTATTCGAGATAGTTCCGCGATGAACGTTCATCTGCTCACAGTCCATGATTACAGATATCGAACCTGTGTGAAAAATAATCGACATTCTCCAATACTCTTCTACTATCGTGGATACTTAGAAGAGCCTATACGACCAATTGTTACAATCATTCTTCCACACATCCCTACTTTGGAAGAAAAACAATTAACTCATGATATTTGCAGAATCTATCATGAACGAGGATATATTATTGCTCTCGGTATCTCTTTGCATTCCGGCCCACGCATCTTGCAACACATTCTACAAGATTCAGGTCCTGTGTATGCATTTTGCACCGGTGGTCTTGATTGTTGCTATCCAGTAGATCATTGGGCTACCGTGAGTCAAATCTTACAGCAGGGTGCTATGATAAGTATGAACACCCTTGGAACACTCCCCAAAGCTCATCGCACTACGATGAGGAATCGAATGCTCGCATTATGGGCAGATGAAATGGTCCTAATCGGTTCTAACCTAACTACATCGAGTTCAACATGTATTAACTATGCGATTGAACGAAAGATTCCGCTTTATCAATGGGAATCATATCATCATGAAAATTCTCAACTTAGCTGTGTCGCTAACACTCATATTCCGCTGGTAAAAAGGATTGCTCCAAAAAAAACCGGTAATACATCTTCACTTTCAATAAATTCATCATATCCACATAATTCGCGTGAAGCCCATTATTGTGAAACACTCTATGATTTATTGTGGAATATGCCACTCTCGAAGCGAGAAATTGCAGATGCTCTCAACCTTCCCGAATCAACTGTGATACAGCTTCTCTCCAATATGGAAAGGTGCGGAGCAATAGAAAGTCGATTACCAGAGCGTTGGCAGTGTAAAATCCATTTTCCATGACAATACAAATTCCTTGAATGAGAGCATATATCATCCTATCGTCCCTATAGAGGAGTTCTCGGCTGATCTTGTTGACCTTTGAGAGTCTTGAATATACACTCAGAGCATGATTCTCGGAGAGCTTTTTCAGATATGGTTTAATTCTCATGAGGATGTGAGATACTCCGAAATACATAGACAATGGGAGAAATTACATGGATAACAGAACAATGGCGAATGCATTGCGTGTCCTTAGTATGGATGGCGTGCAAAAAGCAAATTCGGGTCACCCTGGGGCTCCGATGGGCATGGCTGATATTGCATATGCTGTATGGCGAAAATCGATGCGGCACAATCCTAAGAATCCTCAGTGGGCGAATAGAGATCGGTTTGTGCTGTCCAATGGACATGGTTCAATGCTTATCTACTCATTGCTCCACCTCACTGGATATGATTTACCCCTCGATGAATTGAAACAGTTCCGACAATTACATTCAAAAACGGCTGGGCATCCAGAGTATCGTGTCACTCCAGGAGTTGAAACGACTACTGGACCACTTGGTCAGGGATTTACTAATGCTGTAGGTATGGCTACTGCAGAAAAAGTTCTTGCTGCACATTTCAATAAACCCGATTTCCCCATTGTTGATCACTACACATACACCTTCTTGGGTGATGGCTGCATGATGGAAGGCATTTCACATGAGGCAGCCTCTCTCGCCGGAACGTGGAAATTGGGAAAACTCATTGCGTTTTATGATGATAATGGTATTTCGATTGATGGTGAGGTACAAAATTGGTTCACTGATGACACTCCAAAACGGTTTGAATCCTATGGTTGGCATGTGATTCCCAACGTGGACGGTCATGATGCCGATGCTGTTGAAGCAGCAATTGCACAAGCAAAATCATACACTGATCAGCCTTCCCTTATTTGTTGCAAAACAACTATAGGTTACGGTTCCCCAAATAAAGCTGGAACAGGGGAGAGTCATGGAGCTCCATTAGGTTCTGATGAAATTGCCCTTACGCGAAAAGCATTAGATTGGGAGTACGAAGAGCCATTTTACGTACCGCAAGACCTCTATGATGCGTGGGATTGCACTGCACAAGGTAACGAGTATGAAGTGGCTTGGAATGCTCTATTTGCTGCATATGAAAAAAAATATGCTTCAGAAGCAGCCGAATTTAAGCGACGAATGGCTGGGGATGTTCCGGCTAATTGGGAGCAGAAGTTTGATGCATTCATCAATAAATTCCAAGCTGATTCGGTAAAAGTCGCATCCCGAAAAGCTTCTCAGATGGTTCTGAATGAACTTGGCCCGGAATTACCGGAATTATTAGGAGGGTCAGCGGACCTTGCTCCATCAAACCTAACAAAATGGGCGGGTTCGAAAGCTATAACCGGTAATGATGCAGCTGGAAACTATTTGCATTATGGGGTTCGCGAATTTGCGATGTCAGCAATTATGAATGGTCTTGCACTACATGGTGGCTTTCTGCCCTATGGTGGAACGTTCCTGATTTTTTCGGATTACGCACGAAATGCACTGCGTATGGCAGCTCTTATGGGTCTGCGAGTGGTATTCGTGTATACACATGATTCAATTGGTCTTGGAGAAGATGGACCAACCCATCAGCCAGTCGAACAGCCAGCAATGTTACGTATGACGCCAAATATCGAAGCGTGGAGGCCAGCTGACGCCGTTGAAACTGCCGTTGCATGGAAGCAAGCCATTTTACGTAAGGATGGTCCATCCGCACTCATGTTGAGTCGACAAAATCTTGCCCCTCAGTCGCGGGATGCAGATCAGGTGAAAGCTATTGAAAATGGTGCATATATTCTCTGGGAAAACGAAAAAAATCCGGAAATAATTCTTATTGCCACAGGAAGTGAAGTGGCCATAGCACAAGAAGCGGCACACAGATTGGCCGATGGTGGCAAGAGTGTTCGAGTGGTGTCGATGCCATGCTGTGAACGTTTTGAGAAACAGACCGAGGCGTATCGAGAAGCTGTCTTACCCTCAAAAGTAACTAAGCGAGTCGCCGTAGAGGCTGCTATTGCCGATTATTGGTACAAATATGTGGGTCTTTCTGGTAAAATCATTGGTATGCACAGATTCGGTGAGTCTGGGCCGGCAGATGAACTTTTCACATACTTCGGGATTACTGCAGATGCTGTATACGACGCAGCTGTATCTCTCTAAATCTGTTTAGTACGTAAGATTTTGCGATACATGGGAGGATAGATTATTATCCTCCCAATTTTTACGGTAGGTCATTTGCATTGCCTGTCAATTACAATTCAGAGTACACTAGAAACATAAGGATGGTACGACGGAGGTTGTAATTATATGCGTATTGCACTCATTTCACTTAATCAAGCTTGGGAAGATTCTTTAACAAATCAAAATCTTTGTAGTGATTATTTGAAAAAGGCGGTTTCTGATCATGCTGATGTGGTGGTGTTTCCGGAAATGACTCTCACAGGGTTTTCTATGAACATAGAGGCGATTGCTGAAAAGCCTTCTAAACTCACTACGCTTTCCTGGTTTTCGGAACAAGCAAAGATGCATCAGCTGGCTATCGTGATGGGTTATGTTGAGCAAGCAGAGGATAATCGAGGTCTAAATCGTTCAGCCTATATTGATGCTACCGGAACGGTCTTGTGCAATTACGTTAAAATCCACCCTTTCAGTTACTCAAAAGAGACAGAATATTACCATAAAGGAGATTCATTAGGTGTGTGTGAGAATCTTTCCACGATATTCGGTCTAACTATTTGCTATGATCTGCGATTTCCTCAGTTGTATCAGTTACTTTCAAAAACGTGTGAAATAATCTTCGTTATTGCAAGTTGGCCAGAGAAACGAATTGAACACTGGCATACATTACTTCGTGCTCGAGCTATAGAGAACCAGGTGTTTATGGTTGGGGTTAATAGGACCGGAGTTGAACCATCAGGGCTCTCCTATACACACAGTTCCTGTGTATATAATCCATTTGGGGATAAAATCGCTCCCGTAAGTTCGTCTGAGGGATATGATCTTGTTGAATTATCTCTATCGGATGTACAAAAGATACGTGAATCATACCCATTTAGGCATGATAGAAGAGATAATTTGTACCGGGTACTTGAAGCAGAAATGAAATAATCGCAGTACATCTTATTGGAGGGATCCAATGAGTCGTACACAAAGAATAGATTATCCCGGAGCAATTCATCACATCACGCAACGGGGAAATAATCACAGTTTCATTTTTAGCAAGCCAAGAGAAAAATTTCGGTTAAAGCAGTTGATTCACGAAGCGCTGTCAAAGTTTGATAGCACGCTGCTGGCATATGTAATTATGGGGAATCATTATCACCTGGTAATGAAAAGCGGTGAAACGCCCATTTATCAGGTGATGATGTTCATCAATGGACAATATGCTCGGTATTACAATTATCTACATGATCATTCAGGACATGTTTTTGAAACTCGTTACCGGTCATATCTCATTACTTCACACTGGCATTTTCTTCGTACGTTGAAATATCTAGCATATAATCCGGTTCGTGCCGGGCTATCTCAGCATCCGCGAGAATATCAATGGAGTTCGCATCGAGAGGTGTGCGGTGAAGAGGTCCCATTGGTTGATATTGCTCAATTATTTAAGTTGGTTGGTAGTGAGAAGGCAACCAAACAGAGTAATTATAGTGACACTGATTCAAATGGAATCAGTTCCTTGCGTGAAACCATCATCGCATATGATACCTATATAGATTGTGTGGAAAATCCAAATTGGGTTGATGATGCAAAGATACCGGTCTGTGTAGACCGTCATTTAACTTATAAGGAGAAACTTAATTTTCTTGTGACTCACTTAGATAGACAAGGTATACATATAAAACAGGATCCCGCACATCACGATCTATTCACATTGCTCGCAAGGCGAGATGGAATATCCGATGTTAAAATTAGAACGTTCCTAAGACCATATAGAACAATTAAAAAATAACATATGTTACATAACAAAAGATATAAAAATATTTTTATTTGAAGAACAATGATTGTTGTGAGAGTGTTCAGATATTGTTACAATATATTTGTACCGGGTACAAAGGATGCATATGAGAAAGAAAAAGAAAGAACAGTTGTTGCGCATGTATCGAATAAACCCGAAAACGCACAGGGTTGTTATCGATATCGCCATTGATCGGTATCTTGATTATTTCCACGATTGGGACAATTCAGTATTTAGAAAGCGTGATTTACACCCAGAACTTACTGAATTTCTTGATTTGTGTTCCGAGGAAATTCCATTACGGAAACAGCTTGAATTAAATGTGTGTATAAAGAACAGGCAGGTGGATGTACAAAAAGAGCATACACTCGAGGCAAGTTATCAAAATTACTATAAAGCTCAATTGCAAATGATACGTCGTTCAATAAATCGGCATTATCGATTTTCTTTCATGTTGTTTTTAATTGCGGTTGGGTTTATTGCCTTATACTTTCTGGTCAGCAGAGGTAAAGATACTCATCTCCTTTCTCAAATTATGGTGGAGGGAGTGCTCATTGGAGCTTGGGTATTTATGTGGGAATCGCTCCATATGTTATTCTTTGAGACGATGGAACCGCTTAAACGTCGAAAGGAACTTAAGCGTTTCCTTGATGCTGAAATTGTATTTCGTTCAGAGGTAGATGACCATCAGAATCAAGAACTTTGATGAACTGGCAAAAAAAGGAGTCCCTATAGATTCCTACAGATAGACTGAAATAGCCAGGATTGCATGTATAGTTGCAGTAATTATGGTGATATAGGCAAGGCGGAAATGCACTTTCGGTTTGATTTTGACAATTTTTCTTCTCGTTAAAATCATCACTAACGCAGTAGCAATCATCAAGAGATAGCCGAGAATTCCTAGATATCCAATTACCGGAAATCCACCAATCATCGTATAAGCAATATTTCTCAGAAATTCCATGGGAAACCTCCTTCGAATCGAATCGGATCAGATTATTATAGAATATTTCGTTCGGAAAATTTTCAGTAGTATATCATAGCAAGTATCTTAGTTGTCATTAAAATATAATTCCATTATATTTACGATAATATAAAGGACGATGGAGTTACCATCAATATTATACGATGATGTGTATATTGTAGAGGATGGAGGGTGATATGATACAGTTCAAACACAGCTCAATTTTTATAGTGATGTTATTAATTTTCACAATATCGATAGGTTTTGCTGGTGGATCAAAGGAAGATACTGTTGTGACTAGCAATACAAATTCGGTACTTGTTGAAGATTCTTGGGAGTTTTCGTGGCAATTTACTGATGATGAGATAGTTTTTTCTCTCAGTGCACCAACCACCGGGTGGGTTGGCATTGGGTTCAATCCTTCTAGGATGATGCAGGGAGCAAACTATATTTTGGCTTATGTTGATGGTGACGATGTGTATATACGAGATGACTATGGAACTGGACCCACATCTCACGCTTCTGATGAAAGCCTTGGTGGCTCGAACGATGTAAGGTTGATAGAGGCAAGTGAGCTCAACGGAATTACTCAGGTTATATTTGCCCTCCCGATTACTGCTTCTGATGAATTTGATAACAATTTCATTCAAGGTGAGACGTTCAAAATCCTGCTGGCGTATGGATCATCCGGTGCAGATAATTTTACAGGAATGCATCGTTCACGAAAATCGCTTGATGTCGTACTGGATTAGGGTCTTGAGGCGAATAGGGTAGTTAGCAAGGATCAATATAAAAGTGATTTGAAATCTGTTGACTATTGTTGGATACCTAGGGCATTTTCTATGCATCGCCAAATTTTTCGGTCACTTGCAATTAGGCCATGCACAATTTGCGAAACTTGTCTTCGTTCATTTTGATTCAGTATTTCATCACTCTTGTATTCGGTCGTGCCTATCTTTCCTGTAAGCAGCCATTCCAAGGATACATCGAGAAACGTAGCTAACTTAGCTGCATCGAGAGCTTTGGGGATTCGATTACACGACCGTTGGACTTTTACCAGATGGTAACTTAATTGTGATTCTTCTACTAACTGTTTTAGCGTCATGTTCCTGGGTCTGACTATGTCGACCCGTTTCCAAAAAAAGTAACCTTCATCTATCTCATTCATACAACTATGATACTATATGGAACGGTAGTTGTACATTATAATTCTTTCAATGTGGCATAAAAATTGCTACCTAGTGTATCTGTAAAGTCTTGATATATGTATACACACCGCAAACTATGAAAAAACAGCAACTGATTAAAAGATAACGGAATGCCAGTACTATTTTGATAAAAATGTAAATTCTATTACTCAATAGATTAAGAATGAAAGCACTACAAAATTGACTTTTGTACCGGGTACAAACTTTTTAAAGAGCGGGTTTTGACTCTCTGATTGCTGCTTGGTACAGCGAGTTTCCTGTTATGGAGATCATGACAACCGCTGCTCCAATTATAAAATCAAGAGAAGGGGCCTCTCCTAGTACAATCCATACATAGGTAATGCCAAGAACCGTCTCGAGCGAATTAATCAATGCTGATTCTGCAGCAGGAATGTACCGGGTACCAGTGCTGATCATTACTTGGCTGAAGGGGATTGCACACAATCCCAATAGGGCTAGCGGAAGTAAGGATTCCATCGAAATTGCAATATTGCCTCGGAGTACGATTAGTGAAACAAGTGCACCGACATATCCTCCAATCATACTAATAGCAACTCTACTCATTTTTTGGTGACATCGCATGAATGCAAGATTTATTCCAAGTAAAAGAGGTGTGGATATCGCAAAGATCATTCCACCAAATGAGATTCCCCCTAATCCATTACGATACATATAATAGATGCCGGCGATTGCCCCTGCTGCTGCAATTAAGGTTACCCAGGACGGTCTTTGCTTATATGCAATCAAACCGAACGCAGCTGCGAAGAAGGGTGCTAAACTGAGAAGCACTAATGTATTTGCAGCCCCTGCATGCTGTACTCCCAACGTGAAGCCAAGGCCACTGAACCCCCAAAGAATCCCTGAGGTCCACATCGTTCTTCCTCCTTCCTTCATTAGTGGTAGAGCATTTTCCCTATTTCTTCCAAAAAATACCAAGGTAAGAGAAATTCCGGTAAATAGAGCTCGCCAGAAAGGAGCCTGAAATCCTGAGATTCCTGAAAGTCGAATGAGAAGTGCATCAAAACTGAGCACAATTACTCCAATCGTTGCAATTGTGATACCTTTGAAATAGGTTGAACGGGCCGATTGGCTAGAGTTTAGCTGTTGGTCAGTCACAAGGAATCTCCTTCATATGTCGGGTAGATATACAATGAAGAATTATATCATACTGTAAAGCTTGGTAGAAGCAGTGAGTCATCTCATGCAGCACTCCTCTAGAAAGATTATGAACGAGGCTTTTCTCTTAAGATTCTCATTTTTCTGTACCGGGTACAAAGTAGTGGATGTTCGTGAATACTGAGGTAGGTGAGTTTTCCACCCACGTGTGTTGATTCCATAAGATGAATTGCCTCAACAGTGGTACTCCATGGATGCTTGAGAGTTGTTAACTTGTTATATTCTTTTGTTTTATCAATTTTTATATTCCTTCCCAACGTGATATGAGGAGCATACGTACGATTATCAACATGAAAATTATTCTCTAAGAGTTGTTCATGTAATGAACGATATAAGATTTTAAGATTTTTACTTTGCTCAATACCAACCCACCAGATATCCGAATTATTGCGGGAAAATTTTCCAACATGTGTAAAGGTAAGCGAAAATGGAGGAATTTGTATAGTTTCAATTATGCTAATAAGGGATTTGATATCTTCTAATGAACAATTACCAATAAATTCAAGCGTTAGATGTAAGTTATTTTTATATGTAAAATTTCCACTACGACTCAGCTGCATGACAGCCCTCTGCTGTTCCACCAGAGCCTGTATAGTTCGTTCATCAAAGAGAATCCCAATGAACAATCGAAAACTTTGTACCGGGTACATATTATTATATTGCAAATTCCACACGTGTGAGAAGTTCTGATTCAGGAACTACTGTAGGGTCATTAAGATAATGTTCATACACAATCCCAGTCGGTTGAATTGCATGCTCCTTCATCCATTGCGTTGCGGCTGCATAGCCATGACCCATCTCTTTGTAAGAACCTTTATGAATAAATGATACCCAGTTTCCAGCAGGAATTTTTTCACCTATGATATCCCCATAACCAGGAATATCTACAGACAGAACAAAGCCCATCTCTACTTCCAGATGTTGCATGTCCATGTTGAAATAGGCAACGAAAGGTCTCCCTGAATCGTTAACTCCCAATTCCTTCAAATAGGAAGCAATAGCTGCATATGCAGATCCAATTTCATGCCGCAAATGATCTGCTGAGACCGTTTTTCGAATAGTGAGCGCCGGCATTGCCTCTCGTTCAATAACTTCGATGGTATAGTCCATAGCATCTTTCCTCCTACGACAAGTCTATCATAACTTTGTACCCGGTACCAAATATCTTGTGCAAGAATGTCATAATGATTACACTTTAGATCGCAGGGAGGCCATAAGGGATGATAAAGCAACATGGTGTAAAAACATATTTACTTGTAATGATTAGTCTTGTGTTTTTCTTAACTATGACCGTCAGCATTCCACATGCATGGGGTGATGTGCCGGTTTCTCGTGACCGAAACCTTGTAAATCCCTTTGATCGACAGGTTATGTTTCCCTATTCTGAGCCGCTTTCTCTTGCAAGCGACATCACTCAATATATCTCAATTCTCAGTCCGGCTCTTTTTGCATTCGCTGCTCCTGCATCAGACTGGTTAGAAATTTCTGCTCTATACGCGACCTCTGCATTACTCTCATATGGTACAAGAACTTTGATGAAAATGAGCATAGAACGGTATAGGCCTTACACCTATGCCATTGATTCATATCCAAGTGACCCATCTGAACTTATTGAAGAGGAGCGAGAATCATTCCCATCTGGCCATACCATCATGGCTTTCACTGGTGCGGCTTTTACACAGACCTTATTCTCACTTCACTATCCTGATAGTCCATACCGTACTGCAGGAACCATTGCAGCCTGGTCCCTTGCTGGAGCAACGGCTGTCTTGAGAGTAGCAAGTGGAAATCATTTTATTACCGATGTACTCGCTGGTGCTGCAATAGGAAGTCTCTTTGGGTTTGCAGTGCCGTATCTAGCATGGAAGTTTTTGCCTTCATGGAAAAGTGAGCATGTCTCGGTCATGGTTGGACCTTCTTCCGCTTTAGTACAGCTCCAACTATAAGTTTGTACCCGGTACATAATTTATGTAGCTGCGGATTATATCGGCACAGGGATTTTCCTGTATTCGAACGACACCCATTTCACGTTTTGCACTCTCGGGAGAATCGCTAGCATGAGCAGTATTCACCATGACATCATGCCCAAACTCTCTACGAACCGTTCCTCCTGGTGCCTCTTGTGGATTTGTTGGCCCGAGAACCGCTCGAATTCTATCTGTTGCATCCTCACCTTCGTACACAAGTATCATACATTTAACTGAACCGGGTTCTATCATCATCTCCAAAGGACATACTGATGGTCGTTTACCACTCATGAACTCAATAATCTGTTCAAACTGATCTTCTGCGTATTCACGACCGAAAGACTCAATAAGTGCTGCTTGTGCCTCATCTGTCAGCGAAATTTTTAATTCAGACTCAAGCAATTCCCGAGCCTTCTTCCCGAAGACAGGTCCAAGCTTTTTTCTCAATGCTTCACGAACAGGACCATAGAATTCCAGAGCTTCCGAAATTGACATTCTATGAACCTTCATTCCGACAATTCGTAAACCGGTTCTACTGAACATATCGATAATTGTACCTGGACGAGACGACGCAAATCTCCAGTTATCTGGCTTCAAAATAACCAATGTACGTTGTATTTTTTGAGGATGGGGATACACCATATTTTCAACAATATTGGGCTGCCCCGGGAGCCACGATGCCAGCAAACTCAGTACCAGATGTGCTGCTTTTTGGTTTCTTGGTGTGAGTACCGCAGGTTCAAAATAGATTATTTTTTTGGGATCTGCATCATCCACTATCAAATCAGCATAGGTATCACGAATAGTCTCTCCAGTAAGTGATTCGACACCCCGATTTTCTGGATAAAGAGCTCCACAAATATCACTTAATTTTTTACACGCATTCTGTCCTCTGAACAGTAACAGAAGGGTTCGGTGAGGGCGTCCACCAGAAGGACCCATATTCTCCTCAACATAGGAAGCGAGCAGCGAAGAGGCTCCTGGGTTTTTCGGATCATCCTGACTTCGTAAAATCTCTGCATACGATCGGGCAAAATAGGAGTCTGCAGCTATTATCTGAGCTCCCACCAGCTCTAAATCCAGGCGACTAAGTAATCGACTGACTACACCTCCCGTACGACTTTTTGCTATGGTATAAGGTGTGACAAAAACGTATGAGAGTGTACTTTTCATGATACATTCGCTCCTTTGAATTTTTGGTGATATGTACCTTATGATAAGTCAGCAATCTGCCTTTGTCTATGTACCCGGTACAAAAGTTTATACGAACAGAAGGATTGAGCCGGCGACGGCTACAATTGTTCCTGTTACCGCCGCTGTTGATATATGTCGTTTCAGTACAAAGCGTTCAAGCGGTAGGAGCATGATAGGGGTAAGCTGACTCAGTGTTGTTACCACTCCGACAGGAGCCATCTTAAGTGCCTGTAAATTGAGTATAATGCCAAGAACTGGACCAACCACTGCAGCTGCAACAACAAGCAAGAATGCCCGATGTCCAGCTTTTCCGGTGAATCGTTGGAAATCTCGTTTAAAGGAGCCTCTTACCGTTGCGAATAGTATCAACGCTCCTAAACCAAAAAATATCCGTACAACATTAGCAGAAACTGCTGGAATATCCTGAGTCATCCCCCGTTCTGCAAGTACATAAGCAATAGCTTGAGTGATAGCTCCACCGAGAGCGATTACAATCCCTTTTCCAATATACTGCCTCTTACCGCTCACTCCTGCAGAGCGATCTGCATACACGACCCATGCCACTCCAAAAAGCGTAACAACAATTCCGGTAATTTGGATCGACGATAGTACCTGATTACCAAAAATACGAGCTAAGAGGGCACTGAACAATGGACTAGTGGTCATAAACACCATAGTTTGACGTGCACCGATATGGACAAAGGAACTGAAAATAAAGAGATCAGCAACACAAAAGCCCAGAACACCCGAGAGACCTATCAACACATATGCCCTAGGCGTCATGCCAATAGGAACGAGCGTTCCCTCAAAAACTGCATGTACAAGCAACATGAGAGGAAGAGCAATCCACAATCGGATATGAGCAGTAGTATGTGAACTTACCTGGGCACCAACGTGTGCGTATATTAGTGAGTTTTGTGCCCAGCACAAGGCAGTGACAAGTGCGAGAACTTGTCCGATTATCTGTTGCATACTATGACTATGTCAGAGAAAGTAACTGCTGTACAAGTAGGTTTTCTCGAACATTTACAAGTATTTTATCCGCATTCGACCCATGTAGCTTGCATTGAACGTGAGGTATTGCTATACAGAGGTATGAAATTTGATGAGCAGGTATCAATCTATAAACAATATGACTCCATGTTGAAATCACTAGAACCTTTGTGCATTGATTGGCTTGAGAATGATGCCGAATTTTTAGCGGTCTCCAAACACTTAAGTACGATGAAGTTTGATCAGGGGGCTCCTCGGTTTTTCCCTGAGTGGTATGCAGAACGTAGGACAGAATATGCACTGACTCGTATTATGAGCGACAGTACGGCAATAGAGGAATTTCTCAAAGGCCAGTCAGAGGAGCTCTCTTCGAGTCAACAAAATTTTCTTCAGCACCTTGTGAGCAAACCCGCGACTTGGGTATATGCAAACTTGCTGACGGAGGATTCGTATCCTCTTATAAGCATTAGAATTGAGGATTTCTGTGACGAAACTTTCCAGGTTGTGCATCATCTGAACACTCCAGATGAATCGAGATTGCTGCCGTTTCGATTATTATTTGTGTTTGATAACGGAAATTTTATTCAATCAAGTGGGTATCAACACTCTTTTGTCACATTATTTGCAGAGGATCTCCAATTTTTCTTTGATGGATTACGAGATTCGGCCGGAATCGCACGCACGCAGCATTCATCATGCTCCGACTATATTCCACTTTCAGTGAATAGTATTACCCAAACTATACGTAATTGCTTTATAGAATTTCTCACTCTTGATTCCGCAATGTTACATAGAGAAGTTTCTGTAGGCGATGAATACGTTGAATTGATTTACGAAGAATATTGTATCACTAATTTTACACCACTTAAGCATCTGCCGGGTAAATGGGATCGTGAGAAACTCAAGGGAGTGGAGGTTCTGGCCTTCAGTGGTCCGGACAAATCTATGCTTGAGTGGGAAGCTCCTTCCTATTTGGATGTATCTTCAGAGGAGTGGCGAGATGCATATAATTTCCCGCCACATGCCAAGGCTTCTCTTTTTATTGATCAAAAAAAAGAGCGGATAGCAATCATGGCAACCACGAATACAGCATGGCACCTCACGCTATATCTTCTTTCTCATCTATGCGAGCAAGTTGATCCATTGAAGATTGAACCGGATTGTATTGTTTCACTTCCCACGCTTGCAGTGGCAACTCAGATTACATCATTCCGATTTCCTTGGAATGAATGGTGGAATTTGCTTCCTCCACTCGGCCATACTGTTATTGATGAGATTCTTGAGTTAAGTAAGATTCGATCTTTGATGAATGAGGTGGTGGAGGCACAAGATTTTTCATTTCGTTTTAATGAGAAAGCTCGATGTAAGCGACTTGGAGTCGATCCCAGTCTGTTAAAAGAGTTGCTTGATGTCATTGCGAACTCTGAAGATTCTCCTGTTGATGATTTTCCAGGTGCTTTTCAGCTCACGACAGTAGAGGGTGACTATGAAATACACGATTTGCCTCCAATTACTCAACAGAAACGAAGTGCACTGGAGGCTCCGATATCTGAAAGTCAGCTGTTTACAATTCATGAGTGGGAGGCTTGTCCGATTTTTTACCATCTCACGGGAGGTGCCTATAGTGATTCGGTTGATGCCGATGGGTTCGCTGAGCACATAGAAGATCTTTTTTACATATTTTTTGATGATTTGGAACGGCTGCCGCTCATGATGATGAATTATCTCTTTTTGTTATTTTGGCATGAAAGGGAGCGATGGGTACCTGTTCGAACGTATGGAGTCGAGATTCTGAAATTACTCTATCCGTATCTGCGTCAGCTGGGTGATGATGATTTGGATGCCTTTATTACCCGATTTAGTGACTTTGTGTACTCCCGTCTCCGAAGCAGGGCTCTTGTCGATGTTCTTGAACGTCCGACTGCAGATCAACGCTTCTGGGGAACGTATGTGATTAAGCCAACTCAATTGTTTACTACTTTAATCAAGAAAAAATAGTTTCATTTTCTCCATTCATCCATTACCATTTTGATACAGAGCTGTTACGTGAAAAGGAGGTTCTCTGTCATGTTCGATAGAGATAGGGAGTGGATATGGTATCATGAACCACACCATGAATGGCGTGATGATGTATTAGCAATCAATACACGGGGAGAAACCGATTTCTGGCAAGGAACCCACTATGGATTTCGACGAGATAATGGTCATTGCCTGCTTACTCATGTGAATTCAGACTTTTCTCTTATTGCTCGTGTACAGATTCGACCGAAATCAAAATATGATCAGGGTGGGGTAATCGTACGGTTAGATGCAGAGAACTGGATAAAAATTTCCACAGAGGCTGAGAGTAAAACAGTAAGTCGCCTCGGATCGGTGGTAACAAATCTGGGGTATTCCGATTGGGCAACGGTCGACATCGATGCTGAAAAAAAGACTATGTGGTACCGGGTACAAAGTAAAGGAGCTGATGTGCTCATTGAGTATTCTGAGACTGGCAAGCGATGGGAGCAGATGCGTATCGCTCATTTACACCAATTCCATGGTATGCTTGCAGTTGGTGTGTATGCATGCTCTCCTTCAGAGGGGGAGGGGTGTGAAGTTCTATTCGATCATGTGACTGTTGAGCCTTCTCTCTGGACCGATTAAAACTTTTGTACCGGGTACATATTGAGCAAATGATGCAAATAGCCTAATCTCATGCCTATGCATAACATTATATTGTTTGACCTCGATGGGACTCTTATCGACACATCTCCTGGTATTTTCTCTACAGCAAACGGCACGTTGCGAAAGCTTGGATTTAAGGAATTGAGCGACACTCAACTTAGAAAGTTCGTGGGGCCGCCCCTTGCTGCGTGTTTTCGTGTTGCCTGTGGACTCGAAGAGCAGATCATTTCCCATGCATGTGATGTGTATCGTGAAATATATGCACAGACCGGTGCACTGTTCGATGCCGAAACATATCAGAATGTACCCGAGTTACTTTCTAATCTTGTAGCTCGCGGATTTACCTTAGGTGTTGCTACACTGAAGTATGATTCTCTTGCAGTAGAGGTTCTCACGCACTTTTCATTACAGGAGTATTTTTCTGTGGTATCTGGGGCAGACCTTGATGGAAAACTCACTAAAGCCGACATTATTCGAAATGCTCTTACAACTCTGAAGTGTACCGATTATCAGCGAGTTCTCATGGTTGGAGATACGCCCCATGACCTGGATGGGGCTCTCGAGGTTGGAGTCGATTTTGTTGGAGTCGATTGGGGATTTGGATTTTCCAAAGGTCATTCGATATCGGGGCAAAAAGGTGTTCTCGGAATGATAGATACACCGTTAAGTCTCCTTGATTACATAGACTGACTTCGGTATTGCTTTCCCTTTTCTACATAGTGCTTGGTGTTTGAATACATGTCTTTTACCTCTTCATCGGTAAGGGTACGAACTGCTTTCGCGGGAGATCCCATGATAAGACTTCTTGGGGGATATACTTTCCGTGGGGGTACCAGAGCTCCAGCAGCAACGAGGCATTCTTTACCAATAATTGCCTCATCAAGGATGATTGCTCCCATACCGATAAGTGCTCCATCACCGATGGTGCATGCATGTATGATTGCTGCATGTCCAACGGTAACTTGCTTTCCTATGTGTGTAGGCATTCCAGCATTGACGTGAATGACGGTGTTGTCCTGTATGTTTGATTCATCTCCAATCGTAATCGGAGCCATGTCTCCGCGAATGGTTGCATTGAACCAAATTGATGTGTCAGAACCGAGTGAAACTGAACCGATAATATCGGCACTTGGAGCAATAAATAGGGCTTTATCTGTATCTGGATTCATATTTTTATAATGTGTAATCATTTTAGTACCTCTAGATGCACAGTATCGTGAGCTCAACCTTTTATGCAACAGGTAACTTTGTACCCGGTACAAACTCTTGTCGAGGGGTGTACATTGCTGTAGCATATGATTCGCTGTGATGTATAGAAGAAATATTAGTCTCAATTATGTATTTGTCTCATGTGCTTCTCTCAATTTTACCCATGGTTTATGGATGATATATCTTGCTATGCGTGGGTTTTCTTTGCTTGAGTTAGGATTATTGGAGGGTCTATATCACATAACAAGTTTCCTGATGGAGGTTCCTACTGGAGTTGTAGCAGATCTCTGGGGACGTAAAACCAGTAGACTGCTTGGGCGCTGTATCGCAGCCTGTTCCTTGGCAATCATGTTTTATTCGCAATCATTTGCATTCCAATCTGTAGCGTTTATAGCTACTGCTTTAGGGAACAATCTTGAGTCTGGTGCAGGAGATGCTCTTGTGTACGATTCACTGCTCCTTGATAATCGGGAAGAACGCTATATGCATGTTGCAGGTAGGCAAGAGTTGGTATACCAGTTGAGTGCGATAACGGCTTTTGTCCTCGGTGGATATATGGCAGTCCATTCATACGGACTGTTATTCGGTTTATCTATAGTCTGTTCTCTTGTTGCAGCACTTGTGGCATCTGGATTTATCGAACCACAGATAGAGCGAACCGATCAGTATGCCCGACGATATTCACTGTTTCGTGCAATACAACGGTCGGTCTACACACAAGTGACAGAAAGCTATCACATTGTGAAAAATCAGAAAAAAATTCTCTATCTCATAGTCTTTTCAGAAATCATGTTCTGTTTTATCACGGTACTTTTCTTCTATCTCCAAAATTACTGGAAATCCCAAGGGTTTTCTGAGTTTTATATTGGATTGTTCTTTGCTTTACACGCAATAGGGGCAGGGATTACTGCATATCATGCTCCTCGGGTCGAACAGAGACTTGGAGAACGAGGGGTCCTCACCTGGATGCCAGTACTACTTATTGTGGGTTTGTGGGGTATTGCACTGAGCCCAGTTAGTTATCTCTTCTATATTCTTCTCGGCTGTATTGAGGGCGTGTTGATAACAGCAGTTGGGACATATATTAATCGTCTTCTTCCAAGTGCCCAACGAGCTACCATACTATCGTTTCAGAGTATGGTCTTTAGTTTTTTCATGATTATCCTGTTCCCCATCGTTGGGTTTATTGGTGATACCATTTCTTTGAAGTCGGCATTTTTTGTCATAGCAGTTGTTGGAACACTTTTGTACCCGGTACAAAAGTGTGGTATTATAAAATTCAGTTGATAGGAGAATACGGAATGACATTGCGTGATATGAGAAAATTCTCTGTGGATAAAATGGACGCGGAGATTGCTCGTCTTGAGGGAAGGTTGCAAAAGATGCGGAAAGACCACGATGTACTTCAACAGACCCTATTTGATGTTTGTAAAAAACTCAATGAGGCACCCGATTCACACACGCTCATAAAACATACCGAAGATTTGAAGAAAAAGATTTCTGATTCCATGACCGATATCCATCATCTAGATGCTCGAATAAGCAAAGTTAAGCATCGTGCAGACCGATTACGTCTACACCATTAATTGTTTGTATATGCAGCGTAATCGGGGATAGCAGGGTTGATATAGTCTTTCCAACAATCAAATTCTTTACACATAATTGGTATATCCATAGGCAATTATATGTAAATACTATATTCATGAAATAAATACAAAAAATTCAAATATTTCACCAACTTCTTACAAAACATGTTACAATTTCCGTGATTGTACATATGTGTCCATATAAATTCGATTTATAGGGGTATTTGTAGGAGGAATAGTTACATGAGCAGTATGAATCGAACCTCGTTGGCTCATTTGTTCACAGAAATTGGTGTTTCGTTGCGTACTGTTTTTCCAGATTTGGAAATTTTATCGGAATTATATAATCACCATAAATGGATGGTAATAAAGAACTCGAACTATCATGTGGTCCATGCGGTACCATCCCGGGAAACTATTGATAATTCTTTTTGGGAGGTATGGTTCATCCATAAAAGAGGTGCTGTCGCTCATCAGATTCTGTTCAGTACTGAGCCTGATTTACCGTATCATGACATCTATACGACTCCAAATAGACCCGATGTGTTACATCCAAAAGAGGTTCTCGGTAGAAAGTGGTATGTAATTGAGCAGCCTTCACTTATGGCCTGGGGGCTGCAATCGGCACTAAGTGTTCCTAAAGAGTCTGTGCAATAACTGAGCTTTTCTGATAAAACTGTACCGAAAAAGTATAATCAAGTTTTCTTCTCTTGCATCGGGGAGCTGTTGTCAGTAGTATATGTCCAGTTTATCGAGGAGTAGTTAGGCATGGATGTGAAAATAATCGGTATTACTGGCGGCTCGGGTTCAGGAAAGTCTACCATCGTAAAAAAGATTAGTGATGTAACGAGCGAATTTGTTTTTATCCCGCAGGATGCCTATTATCACTCAGCCGAGTATGTGAGTAATGAAAATATCACTGCCTATAATTTTGATCATCCGGATGCATTCGATACTGCCTTACTCCATCAGCAGCTGAGCGATTTAAAAGCAGGGAAATCCATCGAGATGCCACAATATGATTTTGTTCATCATCGGCGACGAGATGATCGATTTCATGTTGAACCTAAACCACTTGTAATAATTGAAGGTTTGATGGTGCTTTATGATCCAGCGATACGTGATTTATTGGATTTGAAGATTTATGTCGATACACCGGATGATATTCGGTTTATTAGGAGATTGCATCGAGATATGCGGGAGCGTGGGCGTACCGTGGATTCAGTTGTCCAACAATATTTGGAAGTTGTACGTCCTGGGCATTTCAGTTTCATTGAACCTACCAAGGAGTTTTCCGATATCATCATCCCTGAAGGTGGGCATAATGAGAACGCGTTACGTGTCCTTATTACCTTTGTGAAGGATATTGTAAGATAATTTCCCAACTAAAGTACTGAATTCTCAGCTTTCCCAAGAGAGGGAGGGGATTCTGTCACCTATTTTCTGTGCTTATGCCGCCTAAATATGATGTATGGTGTGCGAATGTGATCGCAGCTGAATTCGTCGGGAACCGGGTCGGGACCGCCGTAGAAGAAGGTATGGTGACACCTTCCTATCCGTGCAAAACCCAATGCTAAACCTTTAAATACGCCGTGACGCCGGACCGAATCCACCATGTATCGTGAACAGCTTGGCGTGTAGATACAGGAGGGTGGTAGCCATGGTGATATAACTGCCCGGTAGACATGAGTAGGTATCAGCACAAGTTCCCTTACGATAGTACGAATCGTAATACGACGTTTTTCCATGTATCCAGTGTAGAGTATCAATCAAA
>CAZTUL010000027.1:0-28065 GCA_964616275.1 uncultured Spirochaetaceae bacterium
CTCTTCCAAGAGCATCGACCATAGCCTGTGCACCCTTCTTACCTGCATCATAGTTCTCAGTTCCAATGAACGTAGCAAAGTTTTTGAAATCTTCTGGCATTGGAGTGTCAACCAAAATTACAGGAATTCCCTGCTGCTTTGCTGCATTCAATACGTTAACAGCTGTAGGAGGCTGTGACGGAGAGAACACCAGTGCACCTGGATTTGCAGTCAATGCATCCTGCACCATATTGATCTGCTGTTCAACTGCATCTTCGGTAGGTGGTCCTAACTTGATGAGCTCAACATCATACTTCGCTGCAGCCTCTTCAGCACCATTGACAACTCTCTGCCAATATTCACTGCTGAGAGTTTTAAGCACTACAGCAACTTTCATCTTGCCAGAGTCAGCTGTTTCGCCTCTTCCCTGTGCGAACAAAGCGACCTGACTGGCAATTAGAACCAGTACCATCAACAATACGATTGTTTTTTTCATGTGTACCTCCTTGACGGTCATGAAAATCTTATATTTCTTTATGGAGGCACTAAACAACACCTCCGTAAAGCCAATTACACCAATCAGTTATTTATGAATAACTGAAGATTTTTGTCTTACTACATCAAGATATACAGCGAGGATAATAACCACACCAATGGCAACTGTCTGGAAGGCCGAATCAACGTTCAACAAATTCAACCCATTACGCAGCACGGCAATAATCAGTACACCAATAACGGTATTCACAATCTTACCAACACCACCGGAGAAGCTTGCACCACCGATAATTACACCAGCGATTGCATCGGTCTCATAATCGACACCGGCAAGTGGGTATGCTGCATTTACACGACCTACGAGTAACAGTCCAGCAAGTGCTGCAAAGAAGCCACTAAGTGAATAGACAATCAGCAACACCTTG
This sequence comes from uncultured Spirochaetaceae bacterium, assembly GCA_964616275.1. Taxonomy (GTDB): domain Bacteria; phylum Spirochaetota; class Spirochaetia; order Sphaerochaetales; family Sphaerochaetaceae; genus CAYZJV01. The sequence goes on from CAZTUL010000027.1 coordinate 900, forward strand.
TTAACATTAATTCCGCTGAGTCGGCTTGCCTCAACATTTCCACCAACTGCGTAAATGTGTCGTCCGGTGGCTGTTCGCTTCATAAATAAGAACATAATTCCGTAAACTACCACGACAACAAGAACGCTCGCTGGAACTGGGCCAATCGACTTGCTTCCCAAAAACTGGATAGATCCGGCAAATCCACTAATCGGCTGGGCGGCTGTGACCGCAAGAGCAAGACCACGAGCAATCATTTTTGTACCCATGGTCGAAATAAATGGGTGTGGCAATCTCAGCTTTGTAAGCAACAGTCCATTGAACAATCCAATGAGTGTTCCTACCGCCAACGCCAACATGATTGCAAGAATCGGATTCATCTGCATATTTACAGCGAAAATACCAAGCATCATGATTGAAATTGCCAATATAGAACCAATTGAGAGGTCAATTCCAGCAGTAAGGATTGCTAAGAATTCACCAACTGAAATAATCGCACTTACCGTTGCTTGTGAGAGCACATTCGTCAAGTTTGCAACTGTGAGAAATCTTGGTGATAGAATGGTCATAATGATACAAAGCACGATGAGACTCAGAATAATTCCGAGACTGCCCCGTCTTTTCACCTTCTTCTCTTTCTCCTTGACTTCCCCAGCTTTGGTATCCTGCACTACATCGCCTGTGCGAATCTCTGTATTTTCGTTCTTTTTCATGCTTCACCCTTCCATTAATCTATCGTTATTGGTTTATGTAATCTCATTGATTCATTAGCAGCTAATGCTACTTCCATAGTTTTTACACCATCAGCTACACCTACAGCTGGTGCATTGCCCTCTCGCACATCGGAAACAAACTGCTCCAACTCAGCACGGTAGGCTTGTTCAAATCGTTCTAAGAACCCTATAACCGAGCTTTTTTGTGTACCCTGTGCATTCAAGAGAGAAAGTCCTTGTTGTTGAATAGTGCCAATATTCACTGCCCCTTCAGAGCAGAGGACCTCTGTTCGCACATCATAGCCATACTGACTGTTTCTGCTGCCCTCAAGCGAAGCAACCGTGCCGTTGGCAAAAGTAAGTTCCAGATTCACATGGTCAATATCGCCAATTTTCCCCAACTCCGGGTACCGTACAACCGCACCACGTGCATATACTTCTGTTACTTCAGAACCGAGGAACCAGCGGCCAAGGTCGATATCATGAACACAGAGATCCATAATAAGTCCACCGCTCTTTTCTGCAAAAGCTATTGGTGGACACGAGGGATCTCTGCTTATACCGAGTAGTGAAACCGGTTTTCCAATAGCTCCGCTTTCAATATGGTGTTTTGCTCCGACATACGCCGAATCAAACCTTCGCATAAACCCAAGCTGCACAAACGCATTTCGCTCCTCAACTAATGCCTGAAGCTCTAAGGCCTCTTCCCAGTTCAAGCTGAGTGGTTTTTCACAGAAAGCAGGTTTTCCGGCAAGAATAGTCGCCTTAAGAACCTCTGCATGGGTACTTGTTGATGAAGCAATGACCACTGCATCAACATCCGACCTCTTCAGAATATCCTGGTAATCGCTGTATGGTTGCACCTGTGGGTATCTACTTACAAAAAAATCCAACGAATCCTGAGAGACATCAGAGACTGCTACCAGTTCCGCCTGTGGAATAACACCAGCTAAATTTGCAGCATGTTTAAAGCCTAGGCGACCTAAGCCAATAACAGCACATCGTAATCGATCCATCATAGATATCTCCTAAATATTATAGCCAGAGGCTGCGTACATAATTTTTTCTTGAGTAAAATCTTCACGATCCAATTCACCCATTACATGACCCTCGTGGAAGACAATAATGCGATCAGCCATACCCATGCATTCATCCATTTCTGAACTGATCATGATAACGGCAGCACCGTTTGCCACAAGTTCGTTAATGAGGTTATATACTTCGATTTTTGCACCGACATCGATTCCTCTGGTGGGTTCATCAAAAATAAAAATCTGAGCTTCTGAAAGCAGCCACTTTGCAATAACAACCTTCTGCTGATTACCACCACTGAGTTGTCCAGCCAGGGTCATGACATCGGGTACTTTAATCCTGAGACTTTTCACCATCTTTTCGGCAGCTTCCTTCATTCCAGCCAAATCCAAATAGCTTTTTCGCTTTTTGAAATTTTTCAGATTTACCAGCGTCGTGTTAAATTCGACTGTCTGGAGAAGGACGAGGCCTTGCCCTTTTCGGTCTTCAGTGAGAAAGGCAATTCCCTCTTTAATAGAGTCTTGAGGTGTTTTAATGGTGACCTTCTTCCCTCGTATATACACTTCACCAGAATCAATTGGGTCGGCTCCAGTAAGACCTCGTATCATTTCAGTTCTACCAGCTCCGACTAATCCAGAGACTCCGAGAATCTCACCTGCACGTACAGTAAATTCGATATCCTCATACACCCCTTTATGGGTGAACTTTTTCACTTCCAGAACGGTTTCACCAATCTTTGCTGGTACCTTGGGGTACTTGTGTTTGATATCTCTTCCCACCATGAGCCGAACAATATTATCAACAGTGACCTCTTCAATGGTCTTATTAGCAACAACTTCGCCATCTCTCATTACGGTCAATGTATTACATACGGCTTTTACCTCTTCCAATCGGTGTGAGATATAAATCATGGTAACGTGTCGCTGTCGCAATTTTTCAATTATCTTGAATAACTCACCTGTCTCTTTTTCACTCAAGCTTGCTGTAGGTTCATCCATGATGATAATTCGAGCTTTTGCATGAACTGCTTTACAGATTTCCACCATCTGCCTTCGACCTACACCGAGCATTCCAACAGGAGTATTGGGATCAATATCGAGATTGAATTCCTTAAGAACGTCTTTGGTTTGCTTTTCCTGCTCAGCTAGGTCGAGCAGTTTATTTCCCAGCTTCAATTCGCGTCCGAGGAAGATGTTCTCAGTTACTGTCATATAGGGAACTTGATTGAGTTCCTGATAGATACAGGCTATTCCTAATTCCATAGCTTGGTGAGGTGTGAGTGAAGGATATGACTGACCATCAAATACAATTTCGCCTGAATTTGGAGCGTGGGCACCGGCTAACACCTTTATGAGAGTCGATTTTCCCGCACCATTTTCTCCGACTAATCCATGCACATCACCTTTCTTTACATTCATGGTGACTTCGTTTAATGCCAAAACACCGGGGTATTGTTTTGTAATATTCCGTAATTCCAGCAAATAATTATCTGTGGTACTCATGCACTACCTCTCTATTCAAAGGAAGAACCATAAATCAACAGTAAACATCATAGCAAAAAGCAATTAGCTGATGTCTGGCTCTTTCAAATCTAACGCTTGAAAACGTTATCATAACTTATCATTACACCGATATTCGGATTTGTCAACCAGTATTTCTCATGAAATTTGGTACCGGGTACAAAGTTGCACCACAAGAGCTCAACTCTCGCGGTAACCTTCACACATGTAACGCAATTGAGAGAATTTCTTTAAACTTTGTACCCGGCACCTAATTTACGATACAAGGTAGAGAGACTTATATGCAGCTCTTGAGCTATGCGACGCTTGCTTTCTGTTGAGTCCCCATATCGTTCTAAGTAGGAAAGAATCACAGATCGTTCATACGAATCAACCGAGGATTGAAATGAACGTTGCATTGGTACCCGGTACAAATATGAAGGGAGGTGATCAAGCTTAAGGACGTCTCCACTACAAAAATTTATTGCATACTCAATCACATTCTCCATCTCTCGCACATTGCCAGGCCAGGCATACCGCATAAAAACATCTATGACAGCTGATTCCATCCGAATTTTCTGTTTATGCATTTTTCGACAGAGCGAATTGAGGATATATTCAGCGAGCAGGATAATATCATCACCGCGCTCAGCCAAAGAAGGTAACTGTATAGGAATTACATGAAGTCGATAGAATAAATCTTTCCTGAACAGATTCTGCTCCACCATCTCCAATAAGTTCTTGTTTGATGCAGCAATAATGCGTACATCAATCGGAATCGTCTCATTACATCCAATTCGTACAATATGTCTTTCCTGCAATACACGAAGTAATTTGGCCTGTAAGTGTAACGGAAACTCTGCTACCTCATCTAAAAAGAGAGTACCACCACTCGCTGCTTCAAATTTCCCTTCCCGCCCTTGGGGATCTGCACCAGTAAAAGCTCCCTTCTTGTATCCAAACAACTCAGCTTCTATGAGTTCCTGGGGCATGCATGCACAGTTAATCGCAATAAAAGGCCCCTCACGTCGGTAACTCTCCTGATGAATCGATCGAGCAAACAACTCCTTCCCCGTTCCACTATCACCGAAAAGTAAAATTGTAGAATCATTCACAGCAGTGAGCTTAGCAATTTTTATCGCCTCCTGAATTGCCGTACTGTTTCCCTTAATTGAAGAAAAATCGACGGTCTGTGTTGCCTTGTACAAGACCGCCTTATGCACAATATCATCAATAGTCTCGAACGTGATAATCTTGTACAGCGACTGCTCATCCATCAACAGCCGATTCAATTTATAAATAACGCGGTAGGTATGCTGCTTTACCACCCAGCTATGAGCAACTTCAACATTCTCCTGAATCTCATAATCAATCCCCGTAATCAACGAATCCAGCGGCTCGCCCAGCACAACCTCCTCAGAGAAACTCAAATGCAAATGCCCAATCGCACTGCTATTGATGTGCAAAATCGTGTTCTCGGAATCTATAATGATAATTCCCTTGTCGATGCAATTAATCACCTCATTGATATCAGCTTGATTCGAAATGATTTTATTCCGTTGTTCAATACCTAAAATCTCATTCTCAATCACATTCACCATGTACCGCATGAGCGAGATAGCCTCAGATTCCCGCTCCTCAAGTGTCAATGACTGCTGCTCTGAAAAACAAGCAATACTCACGACCCCTACACAGTCATCGTTCACCACGATTGGGTACGAAATATTCTCTTTTTCGACACAATCGGCAAAATTGGAGCAGTTCCTACAAGTGGGGTTATCTTCTTTATTATGGTTGATGTGCGGCTTCTTGGAGCTGATCACTCCCTGGAAAATGGAATTATAGGGACTATTGTCCTCGACTTTCGTTGAAAAATCACCGGTTCCAGCCACTCGTCTCAAAGTTGAATCAACCACAGTGACATCTAACCCAATAGTGTCTGCCATGAGTTCAGACAGACTCTGAATCTTCCCCTGAATCATCTTCAAATAGGAGGAATACACGATAATCTTCCTTATATGGTGGTATTGAACCCGATTGTCACATACCACATAGAACAAGTCAAGAAAATGATGCCGGTTAACATAACAAATTTCTCAATTATAAGAATTCAATTTCTCAATTATGATAATTACTCAAACAGATATATTAGCACGTCAGTTAAATTCACGTCAGAATGATTGAATTTACCATATTCACTACTTGGCACGAAACATGCTCTACTGGGAGAAACCATACTAGGAGGTCATCATGGACGAGAAAAATGCTATTGCAGAATTTGTTGAGAGCTTGAAGCTGGAGGAGAATATTTCACCCGAGGATTTTTATCGAGCAATCCTTTCAGCCTACCAAGACCGAACCCGCCAAGTCTACTTCATTTGGAGAAAACTCAAGGAACTATACCCCGAGGTCGATGCAGATCGAGTTATCGGAGAAGGCTCCTGGGACTTCGGTGTCTATCAAGGCGAGCAGGTTAAAAAGAAATATGATGGGAAAGAAATTGGCCCTGTTGAAGCTCTCTTGGGTCAGACCTCTAAAGGTGGATGGTTGGTATTCAAGCAAGAGATTACCTCTCTGAATGACGATAAAGCAGTTAAAGTATTCCACCAGTGCCCACACGTATTAGCTCTTGAGGATCTCGGCTTAGATGCAAAGCAGATCAAATCCTTCTGTCGAGATATGCTCGGCCGATGTGACTACGGAATCTGTGCCCCATTCGATCAGGTCGATATTGATTTCCCAACCACAGTTGCAGATGGCGAAGGTCACGGATGTGCCATGACCATCACAAAGAAAAAATAAGGAGTTAGCATTATGAGTTTTAGAAAACCGACCCTTGTAGAAGCACTCATTCCTATTCTCAGCGTTTTTGTTCTTCTTGGCATTGGATACGGAGTATTTGGATTATCCACTCATGGCCTTCTATTGCTTGCAGCTTTCGTTGCTGCCATGGTCGCAAAGCGAATCGGATACAAGTGGGACGACATGTTTGAAGGCATCAAGGAGAAAATTTCCTCCTCGCTCACCTCAATATTCGTCATGATTGCAGTTGGTGCAGTAATCGGCTCATGGATTGTCTCAGGTACTATTCCTATGATGATCTACTATGGCGTAAAAATCATTAGTCCCCAGTTCCTCTTGGTAACCGCATTTGTGGTAACAGCACTTGTTTCCACCTTCACAGGAACATCGTTCGGATCTGCAGGAACCATCGGTGTTGCTATCATGGGAATAGCTGCAGCTTTAGGAGTCCCTCTCCCAGCAGCTGCCGGTGCCGTTATCTCTGGTGCTGTATTCGGTGATAAACTCTCACCTTTCTCAGATACCACAATCCTTGCTCCCACAGCAGCTGGTGCTGAACTGTACGACCATATTAAACACATGTTGTATACAACGGTCCCAGCGGCCCTCCTTGCAATTGCCGTATATCTGATTACTGGATTTACCTCTCCCGCAACTGCTACCTCAAGCCCTGAGAGTGTTCAACTCTTACTTGGTCAGCTTGAAACCCTCTTTAATTGGAATCTCCTACTACTCATTCCACCAGTAATTATATTCTACGGTGCCATACGCAAACGCCCAACAGTCCCTTACATGCTGCTTTCTTCTGTGGTAGCTGGCGTTCTTGGCATGATCTTCCAGAAATTCTCTATTCAGGGTGTATTTACCGGAATCATCAGTGGATTCAAAGTTTCACTTATTCCTAATCCTGGAATCGAAAGTAGCGAGATTATCAAAGAAATCGGTACACTGTTGAACCGTGGCGGTATGATGGGAATGATGAGCACCGTGCTGCTAATAATCTGTGCTCTCTCATTCGCTGGTATCCTTAGTAAATATGGTGCAATGGAAGTTATTCTTACTAGTCTTAAGCAGAAAATCCGCACCGTTGGACAGCTGGTCTCGTCTACAGTCCTTTCCACAATTCTCATGTCCCTGGCAACAGGAAGTTCCTACATGGCAATCCTCATTCCGGGAGAGCTTTTCAAAGATCTCTATGCTGAAAAAGGACTTGCACCTAAGAACCTTTCGAGAACCCTCGAAGATTCTGGAACATGTGTAGTTCCTATTGTCCCTTGGTCCATCGCTGGAACATTCATGGCAGGAACTCTTGGAGTACCTACACTCTCCTACCTCCCATGGGCAGTACTATGCTACACCGGTTTTATCTTTGCCATCATTTTCGGATTCACCGGATTTGGTATTGCCAAACTCAAGACCGAAGAAAAATAATTGATTTGAATATTACTGGGTTCATGCCTGGACCCAGTAATTACCAACTACGCACACAGCGTATACACATAGCACATATCGCATTGAAAGGAGAGTCTTCTTGTGGATACAGACAAGTTGTTGGAATTACTGCATGCCCAGGTAGTACCTGCAGTAGGGTGCACCGAACCGGTTTCCATAGCTATCGCAGTGGCAACTGCAAAGAATCTGGTTAATGGTCCGATTAAAAATGTACTCGTGCAGGTAAGTCTGAGCATATTGAAAAATGGCATGCGCGTCGGCATTCCTGGTACTCGAGAGAAGGGAATACCATTTGCCACAGCACTTGCATTGGTTAATGGAAATCCAGAACTGGGCTTAGAGATTTTTAAAGATGTCGATGACCAGGCGGTGCAGCAAGCACAGGCATTGTTAGATGCTCAGATTATCCACATTGAAACCACTAAGAACGCGAACAGCTTCTATGTGTATGTACAAATAATATCGGATTCAGATACCGCAGAATGTATTATCGAATCCAACCACACCAATATTGTAAGTATTAAAAAGAATGGTGTAGAACTCAATGGCCATGGAGAAGCGGTTAGTGTATCGAATACAGAGAGTGCATACGAGATATCGAGTTTTGATGCAATCTTTGATTTTGCTGAAACTGTTGACCCTAAGCTCCTAAAATTCCTTCTTGAAGGTGTTTCTATGAATTTGGCTATTGCCAATGCTGGAAAAGCGACATCTTACAGCTCAGGACTTGGACCTCGTCTGTTTAAACTCATGGACCAGGGAAGTCTTCCTAAGGATATTTCCAATCTAATAAAAGCCTACACCGCTTGTGCATCAGATGCTCGTATGGGAGGATTGAACTATCCGGTTATGAGTAGCTCTGGAAGTGGCAACCAGGGGATTGCAGCCATTGTACCCATAGCAATTCTGGGACAACACCTTAACAGCACCGAAGATCAGATTGTTACTGCATTGGCTATTAGTCATCTTGTAACACACTACATTAAGCAGAAAACCGGTCGTCTCTCCCCTGTTTGCGGGTGTGCTGTTGCAGCAGGAATCGGTGCCGCAGCAGGCATGACATGGTTGCAGGGTGGAAGGCGTGAAGAGATGCTTCTTGCAATCAATAACATGGTAGGAAGTCTTGCAGGAATGGTATGTGATGGAGCAAAAGGTGGCTGCTCTTACAAGCTTGCTACTGCTGTAGGCGAAGCGTATATTCAATCACTTGTGGTTCTTGATCAGACGAGTGTAAGTCAGCTTGATGGCATTGTGGGCATGAACACTGAGGAGACGGTGACCAATCTTGGTGAATTGTGCAAAACGGGCATGACAAACGTGGATACTACCCTCGTCAACATTTTAAATACTTATAATTAGGTACCGGGTACAAAGTTGCACCAAAAGAGAATAATTCCAGTGGCAGCCTTCACACATGCAACCTAATTGTTTAAATTTCTTTAAACTTTGTACCCGGTACCTTGTTAATGTGATAGGATTCTACCTATGACATACGGAAAGAAAACAACGCTTGACCAATCCTTCGTTGAATCGAACCTGATGGGGCCGAACTGTCTCAGGCTTATCGAAGAACTTACCGCTGAAATTAAGCTTCCTGAGACACCGCGTATTCTTGATCTTGGGTGCGGTACTGGCTTAACCTCAATTTTTCTAGCTACCGAATTTAATGCTCAAGTGTTTGCCGCAGACCTGTGGATATCTCCGTCTGAGAACTATGAGAGATTTGTTCAAACTGGTTGTGATAAATCAATAATCCCCATACACGCTGAGGCACATGCATTACCTTTTGCACACCATTATTTCGATGCAATAGTGAGTGTTGACTCATACCACTATTTTGGAGCTGACCCTGCGTATCTCGATACACATCTCGTCCCACTGGTAAAACCAGGAGGTGTTATAGCGGTATCGGTCCCCGGATTACAACCTGGACTTACCGAAGCGTCGCTGCCCGATGCAATGAAGGATTTCTGGAACCACGAAGTAATAAATTTTAATTCTCTTGAATGGTGGGAAGAACTTTGGGCAGAATCTCCCCATATAATACCGATAAAAACCTTCAGCCACTCATGTCACAAACAGGCTTGGGACGAATGGCTGGCAACAGATAGCCCCTATGCTAAACATGATGTCGACATGATGAAAGCTGAAAACGGCTCCTATTTTGACTCCCTAGCCCTTATTTTTGTACCCGGTACGTAATTTAAAAAATTGTTTGAGCTTGCGTATGGAGAAATTTAGTTCAGAGTAATATTTTGCCATAATATCGTGTTTTTCGCGAAGGTAATCACTTGAATTTTCAATTTCCTCACCTTCTGGCGGCAAGTGTATGATACTTCCGTAGTATTCGGCCTGAACATCTATCTTTTTCCCCTTAAGTGTGGTTATCCAGAACTCCCAATCTCCAGCTAGCGGCTTATCTTCAGGAAACTGTGAACAGATATCACGTCGAACAACCATCGAATTTAGCGGCACAGTCGGTTCGTAAACGAGCCGCTGATAGAATCCAAAGAGAGAATCGTTCGGCATATGCACCTTTGCCGTAAGATTATCCCGTTCATACACCGTTGCACACTGGGCAGCATCCGCACCAGAAAGATTAATACGATACCAAGCCTTCTCAAGCCACATCTCTTGCACCTCATTGCCCCCATCAACAAACAGGACAAAGGCACCTTCAGCTTGAGCTAGACCAGTATTCCGAACACTCGCAACTGACACATCGGGCATATGCACATATTTTAGTGTATGCTGTGAAAAATCCTCATGCACATTCGCATGCATTGCTTCCCTACTATAATCAACAACGAGAATCTCCACCCGTTCATATGACTGATTCACACACGATGTGATTGTACGTCCAAGTGCTATGGTATGAGAACCTGCAGTAATGATAATTGAGATAAGGGGTTGTTCAGAATTATTCATGATGAGAAATATACACAATATAAAGGCCGAAGTCGAGCAAACGACCCCGGCACCTTACACCTTACTATCAACAAATCAAATCTGGTAAAATTGAATCTACAGACCGGCCATCTCTTCAAAGACTTTCACCACAGCTGAAGCATTCTCTTCGCCATAACCCTTGTTCATACCAAATTTATTGACCTCATGAACAATATTCGACAACAGCACAGGAACATCAAGCGATTCGGAATAATTGCGAATTAATTCAGTATCCTTTACCATCGTTCTTAAGTGGAATGCCACCTCGAAATCCCGGGCGATAATCGAATTACCCACGCCATCAACAACTGGTGAGCGGAAATCAGAGTCCATCCACACACTCAGCACCTCTTTAAGGTCAAGATCGGCCTTCTTAGCTAAAACCATAGACTCACACAACGCAGCAACTATCGTAGAGACCAAGTGGTTTCCACATAACTTGGTTGCATAACCCTTACCATGACCACCCATATAGTGAGTAGTCTCACCAATAACCTCAAGAAGTGGCAAAGCTCGCTTATAGACAGCCTCTTGTCCACCGACCATAATCCACAAGCCTCCAGAATTAGCTTCACCCTTCGATCCGTGCACCGGAGCATCGAGGAAATCAGCACCATTTTTAGCAAATTCACCGGCCAACCATTCTCCCGTTTCTGGAAGCTGCGTACTCATATCGATAAACAACTGACCCTTTTTCGCATGTGCAAACAATCCAGAATCACCCAAAACAACTGAATCGAGTGCCGTCTTATTCCACATCATTATAATGACAAAATCGGCTCCATCAGCAGCTTTTGCAGGAGTTTCAGCATATGTTGCCCCGGCCGATACAAGATCCTGAGCATTGGCTTTTGTGCGGTTATAGCATGAAACCTCGTATCCCTTACCGAGCAACACCTTGCCCATTCCAGTCCCCATCACTCCAGTTCCCATAATTGCTACTTTCTTACTCATGAACGCCTCCCTTAATTAGCGTAATACCATAAATTTTGATATTTCCGATTGCGGTGCATCCCTTTATGTCAGCGACTGTACAAGTCGTTTTGATGCATCCTTCAATTGTTCGTATGTGGCCTCATATTGATACACATACTCCTGATATATTAGATGATTTTCTGCATTCGGTTCAACAACCTTTTTTATACGCACCATCTGGTCTGCTGCCTGCTTCAAATCACCATAGATTCCTGCGGCAACCGTTGCTGCAATAGCACTACCGAGCGAAACTGCCTGCTGTTCCTCGGGAATGGTGATTTTCTTTCCGGTGACATCTGCATGAATCTGCATCCACAAATCGCTCTTGGTAGCTCCACCACAGGTGATAATCTCATCAATATACACGCCACCTTCTTCCATGCGCTTCAAAATTACCGCTGTACCGTATACCACACCCTCCATTATAGCACGAAACAGGTGTCCTGTTGTATGTTTCAGCGTGAGACCTCGAATTACCCCTCGGCTGTTTGCATCGACCCAAGGAGTTCGATTGCCCTGCCAGTGTTCCAGCACCACAAGACCTTCAGAACCGGGAGGAACCTCAGCTGCTTTTTCATCGAGCAGTTGATAAATGGAAATTTTGCAATCCTCAGCCTCTTTCTTAATATCACTATTCAGGAAATTTGTGACAAACCACTTCACTATTGATCCGGTCGATATCTGCCCGGCTTCAACAACTTCTGCACCCGGTACAATGGCATCGGGAAAGGTCCCAAAAATCCCCGGCGCATGCAGCTCAGCAGCGGTAAGGCCGATATGCAATTGAGAGGATCCGGTAATCAGAGCCAATTTCCCTGGAGTCAGTGCATTTACTCCAATCACGCCCATGTAGGCATCTGCACCACCACCGGCAACGGGTATACCAGCTCGCAACCCGGTGAGAGCTGCCACTTCATCACTTATACCGCCAATAACCTCTCCTAACTTCACAATTCGCTTAGGGAGTTTCTCAAAAATATCGCCCAATCCAATGCTCTCATAGAGCGATACTGGGAAACCTCCCTCTTTGGTGTTGTAAAACCATCGGATAGATACAGTGTTTATATTTGCGGTTATCTCACCGGTGAGCCAATACGCCATCCAATCGGTATGCTCAAAAATGGTGGAAGCTTTCTCGTAAATATCGGGCTCATGCCGCTTCACCCACAGGTTTTTGCAAGGGAACCACTCTGCTGAAACTTTCCCATATCCAACATATCTCAAAGCAGGATCCCCGCATGCTGCAATCTCATCGGCTTCTTTCGCTGAGCGAATATCCATCCACATAATTGCATCTCGTAATGGATGCCCGGCACTGTCGAGATGTACGACCGTGCAACTTGTGCCATCAATACCCACACCCTCAATCTGCTCCGGTTTTACCGGGCTGTCTTTGAAAGCACGCTTAATGGATTCCAGCATCGACTGATCCCATTGCTGTACACTCTGTTCACCCCACCCTGGTTGTCGGTGAATATTCGTATTTTCACTTATGCCGAAGCTGATACAAGCACCATGCTCATCATAGATTCCTGTTCTAATGCTCTCTGTTCCTGCATCAATTCCTAATACGTACCGTGCCATGTATTTCCCCCTGATTGTTAAGGTTGCGAAAGAAGTGTTCTCAGTTCATGAATATTTCTCTCGATGTTGCCTGAGAATATGCCACTGCCAATAATCGCTATATGTGCTCCGGCCGATGCAACCGCCCGGATTGTTCCACTGTTCACACCACCATCAACCGAGAGCTTCGTCTTCAGACCTCTCTGGCTGATATAATCAGCTGACTGTTCGACTTTATGCAGAACATCCAGCTGGAACTGCTGTCCACCAACACCAGGATTCACCGCGAGCAAGTTTACGCCCTCAACCTGCTCAATAAATGGCTCAATCTCCTCAAACTTTGTACCGGGTACAAATGTAAGGCAGACGTCGCGTGATTCGGCGTGGATTCGATGAATCATGGAACCGAGTGCTTCACCTGCAGATTCATACTGCAAGTTAATTCGATCAGCCCCTGTGGGAAGAAATGTTTCGAGAATTGACTGCATGTTATAGACAGCCAGATGGACATCAAAATAGGAGTCGGTAATTGCTCGTAAATCGGAAACCAGCTGATTTCCAAACAACAGGTATTTCGTGTAGTGACCATCACATACATCAAAGTGAAACGTGGTTATTCCACACCGTTCAGCCTCTTGCATGTCACGAGCAATATATGCATGATTTGCAGCCAACAATGAAGCACATAGTTCAATCATGATAACCTCTTGCATTAGATAAGCGTAAGTATACCACACAGGTATGTGACACGGCGTATAAACTCTGAATTTTCAGACTATGCCGCTAAATACGTTCACACTCGAGTATACCATGATTTTTACAAATGTAAATGATGTCGTTATACTTTTTACATTAGTAACTCATTTGTGGACAAACCCGCTAAGTAGAGTTATAATTCGTACCAGGTACGAATAGGAGAAACCGCAAAATGGATATACAAAAAGAGGGAAATCCGCAGGGCGAAGCGGCAAAGAAGGCTATAGCTCAGAAGGCTTATGAACTCGGATTCACTTACGAACAAAACTATCGCGGTTGTGCTCAGTGTACCTTAGCCGCATTGCAAGATGCCTTTCACCTTCCCGATGAAAATCTGTTTCGAGCAGCCAGCGCTCTTGCTTCAGGAGGTGGACTTACCTGTGCGGGATCGTGCGGAGGTTTCACGGGTGGACTCATGTTTATGAGTTCGTTACTTGGAAGAAGACGTGACTATTTTGATAACGACAATGATTTTAAGTATACCTCATTCGAGCTAGGCAGAGAGTTACACGACCGTTTTGTTACAAAGTACGGTACAGTAATCTGCTCCGAAATACATAGCAAACTATTCGGACGAACCTACGACCTATACAACTCAACAGACAAACAACAGTTCAATGACGATGGGGCACATACCGACAAGTGTACATCGGTAGTTGCTCAGGCAGCACAGTGGACCGCAGAGATAGTGTATGATGAATTAGTAAAACGTGATCTCCTGCCAAAGTTTGTACCCGGTACGTAGTTGACATGAGCTGCATTTGTTTGTATTATGTTCGTATCAACAAAATATTTGTTAATTACGACAAAAAGTGAAATGAGATGCAGAGTTCAACAAAACGAAAACAGTATATTCAGGAAAAGCTCGATACAGAACATTCTGTAGAGGTGCACGATTTAGCACAAGAACTCGAAGTATCTGAAATGACCATCCGAAGAGACCTAAGCGACTTAGAAAGGATAGGTGTACTCAAACGTACCCACGGAGGAGCAGTCAAGGACGTCAGTAGAAGCTACGAACCTCCATTCAACCTCCGACAGCATGCTTCACTACACGAAAAACACCTTATAGCACAAAAAGCGGTCTCCTATGTCGGCGAAGGCGACACGATTGCCATAGATTCTGGAACAACCACCATAGAACTTGCAAAAGCGTTGGTTGGCTTTAAAAATCTCACCATAGTCACCCCAAGTATCCATATTGCAATGATATTCCTCGACCACCCCACAATTACCGTAATCCTATCAGGAGGAGTCCTAAGAAAACACGAAGGATCGCTTGTCGGCAGCATCACACACTCCACATTCAGCTCCCTCTACTTCGACACATTCTTCGTGTCTAGTGCCGCTCTCAGCGAAGAGGGAGGCCTGACCGACTACATCATAGAAGATGCAAACATAAAGCGAATGATCATGGGACACGCTAAAAAAACTGTCGCTCTCATGCACGCAGATAAATTTGGACAAACAGCATTTGCCCAAGTTGCCGAACTGAAAGAACTTGACGTTCTCGTAACCGATAAAACACCCTATGCTGCCCTCTTGCACGAACTGCAGAGGCAGAAGGTAACTACAATAATT
This sequence comes from uncultured Spirochaetaceae bacterium, assembly GCA_964616275.1. Taxonomy (GTDB): domain Bacteria; phylum Spirochaetota; class Spirochaetia; order Sphaerochaetales; family Sphaerochaetaceae; genus CAYZJV01. The sequence continues at coordinate 16,201 of CAZTUL010000027.1, forward strand.
GCGCAAGCAAAGGAGAATTGATATGAAATGGTTGAAAGAAGTCTTCAATGTTGAAAAGCCAGTAATCGCAATGTGCCACATGCAGGCGATGCCCGGAGACCCCGGTTATGATGCAGGAGGTGGTGTAGAAAAAATATTGGAGCTCGCACGAAAAGATTTGCTTGCATTACAAGAGGGTGGAGTTGACGCTGTCATGTTCTCTAATGAATTCAGCCTCCCCTACCTCACCAAAGTAGAACCTATTACCTATACCACCATGGCTCGGATTATTGGTGAATTGAAGCATGACATCAAAGTACCCTACGGAGTGAACGTACTCTGGGACCCAAAAGCCTCCATCGACCTGGCAGTCGCAACCGATGCATTGTTCGTTCGTGAGATTTTCACCGGTGTGTATGCAAGTGATTTTGGCCTGTGGAACACCAACTGTGGTGAAGTGATTCGTCACCGCATGCATGTAGGTGGACAGCATGTAAAACTGCTGTTCAACATTGTCCCCGAAGCCGCTTCGTATCTTGGCCAGCGGAACATGGTCGATATTGCTAAATCCACCGTATTCAATAACCGACCCGATGCTTTGTGTGTATCAGGCCTCACCGCTGGAGCAGAGACTGACTCCTCAGTGCTCAAAGCAGTAAAAGATGCCGTACCTCATACTGCAGTATTTGCCAACACCGGTGTTCGCCTCTCGAACGTGCAGGAACAGCTCTCGATTGCCGATGGTACGGTAACTGCCACCACATTCAAGAGAGATGGAGTGTTTGAGAACGAAGTCGATGTAAAACGTGTTAAGGAATTTATGGATCGCGTAAAAGAGATTCGTTAATAACCAAACTACAACCGAAAACCTACCTATAGGAGTTTACTATGGACCAGAGATGGAAACAACTTGGAGAACTATTGGTCAACTACTCTACCCGTGTACAACCGGGTGAGCGAGTGATGATTGCCATGATCGAACCGGAAACATTCCCTCTGGCCCAAGCAGTCTATGAAGCTGCTGTGAAAGCTGGTGGGTATCCACAAGTGCAACTGTTAAGTGAACGACTACGTCACGCCTTGCTGCGCTACGGTAACGAAGATCAAGTAAACTGGGTTCCAGAAATTGAACTTTATGGCATGCAGTGGGCCGATGTCTACATTGGCCTTCGTGGTGCTCATAACCTCTATGAACTGCAAGACATTCCCGCAAATAAACTAGCGGCGAATCAGTCAGCAATGGGTAAAATATCGACAGCTCGATGGAAGGACACCCGTTGGACCCTCGTACGAGTACCTAATGAATCGTTCGCTCAACAGGCTCAATCAAGTTATGAAGATATTGAAGCTATGTTCTTTAACTCCTGTTTCCTTGATTGGGAAAAAGAGGCAAAGACGTGGGAACGATGGGCAAAACGACTGGAAAAAGGAAAGGAAGTTCGAATAACCGGCAAGAATACTGACCTCAGATTCTCTGTAGACGGACGACTCTGGATTCCTTTTGCAGGAGTGAACAACATGCCCGATGGTGAAATCGCCACCGCACCCGTTGTGGACACCGTAGATGGAACCATCTATTTTGAACACCCGGGTGTATTGAGTGGACGGCTCATACACGGCATTACCCTCACCTGGGAAAAAGGGAAGTTGGTGCATGCATCGAGCGAGACTGAAAAGGACTTCTTCCAATCGGTAATCAACAAGGATGCAGGCTCATCGAGTATAGGAGAGTTCGCTTTTGGCACGAATTATGGTGTCGACCGATTCTGTAACGATATTCTCATAGATGAGAAGATTGGAGGAACTATCCATATTGCCCTCGGTAGAGCCTACCCTGAATGTGGAGGCACCAACGAATCCTCCATCCACTGGGATATTATTAAAGATATTCGAAAAGAGGGAACTGTTTCTCTTGATGGCGAAGTTATCATTGAAAAGGGGAAGATTTTTCTCGACTAATCGCCGCGACCGGACATACAGAAGGGATATCGCATATGAAAGCATGTTTTTTAGGGATTGATATTGGTACCGGGTCCGCAAAAGGGACCATAGTAGATTTGTCTGGAACTGTTTTGGCTGAAGCCTCTATTAGTCATCAGATGAGTAGTCCGCAACCTGGTTGGTTCGAACAGGATGCCGATCGTGTATGGTGGAACGATACCGTTTATTTGGCACAATCCTTGGTAAAACAGCTCGCAAACAAAAGTATTTCTATCTCGTCGCTTAAAGGCATGAGTGTGAGTACCACAGCCCCATGTGTACTTCCGATTGATAAGGCAGGAAAGCCGCTTCGACCCGGGATAATGTATGGGATTGATACGCGAGCTACAAAGCAAATTGCATCAATCGAGCATGTTGTCGGACGTGATCAAATATTTGCTATGACGGGACAACACCTTTCATCACAATCGGCATGCCCGAAAATCAAGTGGATTGAAGAGAACGAGCCTGCTGTCTGGGAAAAAACCGACTCAATACTCACATCTTCAGGTTATATTGTGTTCAAACTCACGAGCCGACGAACAGTCGACATCTATGATGCCATCGGGTACGCTCCTCTGTTCAATATTCGTGAACGTCGCTGGGATGCTACATATGAGAATCATCTATTTGATCTGAAGCTCTTACCCGAGATGCTGTGGACGACAGAGGTTGCTGGCACCATTACAAAACAAGCTGCTCATGAGACCGGTCTTCCAGAGGGTTTACCTGTGCTCACCGGTACAGCAGATGCAGCTGCTGAGGCTATCAGTTGTGGAGTGAGCAGTGTTGGAGATATGATGATGATGTATGGAAGCAGTAACTTTTTCATCATGCAGACTTCGGCACTTCGTCCAGTCCCCGAGTTCTGGGCTTCAAACTTTTTGGTACCTGGTACCACCGTCCTTACCGGTGGTATGGCTACAGTAGGAAGCCTCTTCTCTTGGTTTAACGAAACATTTCCCGGACGCACCTTTGCTGAGTGGGAGGCTCTTGCCCGAAAGTCAAAACCAGGTGCTAATGGAGTAACTATTCTCCCCTACTTTGCAGGAGAACGCACACCCTTGTTCGATCCTAAGGCAAAGGGAGCTTTCTTTGGTATGCAACTCACCACGACCGCCGGTGATATGTTCCAGGCACTGCAAGAGGCAATTGGATTTGGTATTCGTCATAACCTAGAGGTACTCAAACAGGCTGGCGAGCAGGCAAATCGTATTGTCGCCATTGGCGGTGTTACATCGAGCGATATGACCATGCAAATTATTTCAGATACCGCTGAGTGTGTGCAGCAGGTACCATCACAACGGCTTGGAGCATGTTATGGTGATGCATTCCTTGCAGCATACGGAACCGGTGCAATCACTTCCCTGAACGATATTCATTCCTGGGTGAACATTGAAAAAGAATACACTCCCAACCCCAAGAACGCTGTCATTTATGATGAAGCGTATCACAGGTATCGGGAGCTGTATGAATCAACGAAACATCTTACCGGGTAAAACTGGCTCAGCGGGTCGGTTTTACCCGGAACCATAGGCCGAAGTCCTCGTCTAAGTCGTACGCGAAGAAATCCTCATCCGGGGTATTTTCATAAAACAGGACAAACGTATTCACCTGCTTTGCCTCAGTCAGCGGAGCATGGTGCCACACACCCTTCTTAAACCGAATCGCACTCCCCTTGGGAACACTGAAAGCCTTCACCGTATCGAAATCGGGCTTCTTAGGGTCATCTGCACGCGATAACGCTGCAACCACCACAATATCACCTGTAGGAATCAGCACCTCGCTCGTCTTTTCATGACGCTCAAGCGTATGCTCCTCCAGCCCGTTTCGTCCATACGTCTGTACGATTGAAATAGAAGTGTGACCCTCATGATCCATCACTGCAAGCCGGTTCCAAAAACACAGCTCTTCACCAGAAGCATTAGGATCTCGTAACGTATCAGCAATATACTGCCCGTAAGGAGTAAAACTCGCATCCGAAGCCTTCTCGCAAGGAATATCTATACACTTCACCCTACTACCTCCATATACGTTACTTATTTACTTATATACGATGCAAACACACCCAAGACCAAAGCACCAACAGTTGCACCCGCATCCTGAACAGTCCTCGATTTCTCCTGATAATATGCCAACCGACCATGCTGAGCCACCATATCTTTAGTAGCCTCAACACCAGCAAGTGCAGCATCTTTGGCTGCAACCAAAGCATCTGCAAGGGTACTGCCTGAAGCTGCCATTTCAGACAACTTTTGAGCAGCCGGATCCAATGCGTCAATAATGGTTTTTTCACCGGGCTTAGACTTACCCCGCTCGGCAATGCCATCGGTAAAAGCTCGCCAGAAATCGGCCATATCGGTCACACCGAGCTCCTCTTTTCCTTTAATCGCCTTACCACCACGCATGAACCCAGTTGCCATAAGCGTCCCCATCGTAGATGGAGCCGCTTTAGCCATAGCCATGCCAGCCTTCATAACAAGAGACCCAATCTCTGAATCATCATACTCAGAGGCGAATGCATCCGCTGCCTTAAAAACAGCGGCCATAGTGAGGCCCAAATCGCCATCTCCCATCACGCCGTCAAGCTCGATGAGGTACTGCTTCTTTTCTTCGGCCATAGATTTCAAATCAGCAAATATTGCCTTCATATCGGCACATTTCAACACTTCCATTACACAATCTCCTCTACAGCTGAACCTGTTCAAAGAATGGAGTATACGCAGGCTTTGCAAGATAGGTCTTTAACTCATCGTCCAGTTTGAGCAAAGAAATTGAAGCTCCAGCCATCTCCATGGATGTAGCATACTCACCGGCATATACATGGAATACAGAAATACCCTTTTCGGATAGAATTTCATGCACCTTACGATACATAATATAGAGCTCCTCCTTAGGAGTTGCTCCTAGACCGTTCATGAGCACAGCTACTTCATCACCCTTCACATAGGGAAGGTCAACTAAAATAGCATCTACCATCTGCTGGACAATTTCATCGGCAGTTTTAAGTGGGCCTTTCTCAATCCCAGGCTCGCCATGAATACCCATGCCGATTTCCATCTCACCTTCGCCAATGGAGAACGAGGGTTTACCGACTTCGGGTACAATACACGGAGAGAGTGCAACACCCATCGTGCGAACATTATCTGCAGCTTTCTGAGCAATCCGCTTAACCTCATCGAGAGACTTCATATCATCTGCGGCAGCACCTGCGACCTTGTAAACAAAGAAAATCCCAGCAACACCGCGACGCTTGTGTTCTTCGCCCTTCTTGGAAGAGGCAACATCTTCACCGGCTACAATCTGCTCAACTCGAATATCTTCCATATCGGCCATTTCAGCTGCCATATCGAAGTTCATGACATCGCCACCATAGTTGCCATAGATGTACAAAACACCGGCACCTGAATCAATAGCCTTGGTTACTTCAAGCATCTGCTCAGCACTTGGTGACTGAAACACACCGCCGACAGAACAACCATCAAGCACGCCATCTCCCACATAACCAAGGAAAAGTGGGAGGTGACCAGAACCACCACCAGTAGCAATGCCGACTTTCCCTTTCTTGGGTGTAGCGGTCACTACACAGCGAAGATCATCATTCACATAGGCGAGCTTCTTCGGATGGGCGGCCATAATACCCTGTATCATCTCATCAACGAATGTCTCTGGCGTATTTAAAAATTTTTTCATATCTCCTCCTCATTTCCTTATTACATCGAAATTACATTGAAAATTTTGTATCATCAGTATCAGCGCAGCCAAGTACTGTAGAACTCAGATTGGAATCTAAGAAACAACCTCAGCGGCACTCGCACTTTGTGCCCGCATTTTCTTTACCCGTTTATAATCGCTATACCATTGAGCAATGAAGTTGATTGCCATGACCAACAGCAGAGCAAAACCCCACATGAATTTTCTGAAGAATGGGCTAAACGCCATGATATTCAAACCACTTTGAGTAACCTGAAGCGTAACTATGGCCATAAGCAACCCAGGGATGTTTCCAAATCCACCATCGGGATCGGCACCACCAAGCACTACGACAAGAATTGCCTGCAGGAGATAGGCTGAACCATAACCGGGGCGCATAGAGTTTGCACGGCTGATCATAATGATTGAGGCTACACCGGCCAGTAGAGCAGTAACTACATAGGTCTTCATGATAACCTTTGAGTTATTAACACCCGAATACCGCGAAACAGTCGGGTTCGATCCAATCATGTACATGTTAAACCCCTGCTGTGTTCGATTCAGCAATAGGGCGACAACAAAAGCACCAACCACAAACAGGATAAAAGGAATAGGAATTCCAATAATTGTACCATTCCCAACGGTCATAAACTCGAGTGGAAACCCACCAATACTATACCCTTCGGTCAGTACAGTAGCCAGTCCTAAAAAGAGCCCCTGAGTTCCTAATGTGGCAAGAATCGGTGGAACACCAATAAAAGCAATCAGCGAACCATTTGCTAGACCACAAACAATGGAAACTGCTATGACAGCAATTATTGCACCGGTTATTGAAACGGTGGGAGCCACTCCAGCGGTTGTAGCCTTATTAAGAATCAAGGCAGCAACAACACCGGTAAAGTTTGCAGTTGCGACTACCGAAAGATCGATTCCACCGGTAATCATAGCTAACATCATAGCCAGAGCAAGAAATCCGAACTCTGGGAATTGCCCAGCCATTGACTGAATATTGCTGCCAGAGAGGAATTGGGACGGCATGAGGACTGTCATGGTGAGAATAACCAACACCATGATAATCAGCAGATATTTATTTTTAGATTCTTTGAATTGCAGCTTTACCAGCTTAGATAATAGTTGATTCATAGTACTCGTTACTCCTCTTCCTTCACAATGATCTGTCTACCGCTTTTCTGTAATTTAGCCTGTAGATAGGTGATAGATACACCCATGACCAAGACCAAACCTACGAAGAACTGTTGCCAATAGGATGACAAACCAATCATGATGAGGTTTTTCTCAAGAATTGTAATAAGGGCTACACCTATCATGGTACCCGTAAGAGTACCGGAACCGCCACTTATTCGAGCTCCTCCAAGAACAACCGCAGCAATCACACCCAATTCTGTACCGACGAGATAGTTCGGATTGCTATAGCGAATGAGAGAGAGGTGCATGACTCCCATAATTCCAGCAAGTAAACCGGAATACATATACACAAAGAATTGAATTCTTCTGGTATTGAATCCCGCACGTTTTGCAGCTTCAAGGTTACCGCCAATTGCATAAATACCTCGTCCAATCATGGTGTATTTCAGAATAAACCAGGACAGCAGCAGTACCGCTACCAGAATTACGAAGAATACTGAGAGTCCGAAAGTCGATCCATCGGGTCGAGCAACCTCAAGAACATTGAGTGAACCAAAATCTTTAATACTCTGGGGAAGACCACCAACATTTACTGCCCGTGTTCCTACGAATTCAAGCATGGCTCCATGATACAGACTGCTAGTACCAAGGGTTACAATCAACGTAGGCAACTTGAACAGCGAGACAAATACGGCGTTTATTGCACCAAGTGACAACCCAAGAGCGATTGAAATGGCAAACGCAAAGAAAATGTTATCGATTCCTGTACTAATAAGAACATTGACCGATATATACTGACCCACTATTGCAATTGTGGTACTCGAGACATCAACTCCACCAGAAAGGAGCACCATAAAGATACCTACTGCTAGAATTGCTGTACCTGAGCTGCTTCGCAAGAGATCAAATAAATTTTCAAGGGTGAGAAACGCCGGATTAACCGAGGTAACAAACGCTGAAAAGAGAATCACAATGAGCAAAACATATGTTTCGCTATGCCTCATGAGTTGTTTTATTTTCATGCTTCGGCTCCTGCTACTTGTCGCTGTGCAATGACATCGAGAAGCTCGTCTCTACTGATGGTAGTCGAATCTTCAATCTCCCGGACAACCTGACCATTTGCCATAACCAGCACTCTGTTACAGTTATCGAGAATCTCCTGAGCTTCATCTGAAATCATGATAATACCCATTCCCTGACGTGCAAGATCTCGGATAATTTCATGGATAGTATGCTTAGATCCAATATCGATACCAATGGTAGGTCCATCCAGAATGAATACTTTCGGATCAGTAGCAAGCCATTTTGCAAGAACTACCCGCTGCTGGTTCCCTCCGGAAAGACTATTCACAGGATTATCGGGGGTAGGTGTCTTGATAGCAAGCTTCTCCACCCAATCTGCTTCAGCCTGGCGCTTATTTCGGATATCGAGCAAATGTGCCTTTTTTAGAAATTTCTTGAGTACTGTGATAACAATATTGTCACCGATTGACTGTGCTTCAAAAAGCCCCTGGGTGAGACGATCTTCGGGAAGCATAGCAATGCCGTATCGCATGCCATCTCGAGGGTTTTTTATCTCAACTTCCGTACCATCTATATACACTGATCCGCTGTCTGAAGCATCAAGACCAAAGATTGATTGAACCACCTCGGTTCTCCCCGATCCAATCAGTCCAATGACTCCGAGAATTTCACCGCGCTGCAATTTGAAGTTGATATTTCGATACTGGCCTTTTTTTGAAAGATTTTTCACTTCAAGCAAAGGAGTTTCTGCCTGCAGCGCTTCATCATACCGATATGGCTCAAACTTGAGCGTTCTACCTGTCATAATGTAGGTCAACTTTTCTTCGTTCAAATCCTCTTTCGGGTAGACACCCACTAACTTCCCATCGCGAATGATGGTGATATTTTCTGCAATTTCAAATACTTCGCTCAGTTTATGACTTACGAATAATATGGCAATTCCACGCTCTTTCAGTTGCATAATGATAGAGAAAAGGTGTTTAACCTCTTCACTGGTGATTGCTGAGGTAGCCTCGTCCATGATGATGAGTTTTGCGTTCTGAGTAAGCGCTCGCGAAATAGCAATAATCTGCTTTTTCGCGACCGACAAATTTTCAACTCGCTCATCTATGTCAATATCTTCACCAATCTCTGCAAGTGCCCTGCGGGCTGTTTCTCGAACACTTTTCCAATTCACTGTCTGCTGATTACTTTCAAGCATCTGGTTCACAGAGATATTCTCTGCAACAGTTAAATTGGGAAAGAGGGAGAGATCCTGATAGATAATCTGAACACCGGCTCGTATCGATTGGATTGCCTGGGTTCCATGCAGCTCAGTACCATCAATACTGATAGTACCGCTGTCTGCCCGGTACACGCCTCCAATAATCTTAATTAACGTTGATTTTCCCGATCCATTCTCACCAATAAGGCAATGAATTTCGCCCTTGCCAATGGTCAAATCCACATTATCGAGAGCCTTAACACCAACAAAGGTTTTGCTGATATTTTTTGCCTCTAAAAAAACATCTGACATGATGACTCCTGTGGTCTGTGTTGTACAACTATGTTGATTTTGAATATAGCTGGGAGATCCCTCATCTGGGGGACCTCCCAACAAACTAGACAATAAAGAAATTACAGCACGTAGCTTCCGTCTGCATTGGTCCACTCGGAGAGGTTGCTCTTGTCAACGTCAACCCAAGCTTGGCCATACACAACGGGAACACCATGCTCATTAGGCTTGATGGTAATACTATTGTATCCAGGAACACCCAAGTCGACTCCGTCCTTGATTTCCTGACCGGAGAGCATCATATAAGCCAACTTAGCTGTAGCATATGCTGCATCTGCAGGAACCCAGAAGTGGATAGACTGAGCTGCACCGCTCTTGAGGTAGTCTCCAGCAACTGAAGGCAAGCAAGTACCGAATGCAGCAACCTTACCAATAAGGCCCTTCTCTTCGATAGCTGCGGCAGCACCAGGAACAGTACTCATAGCACTTCCCATGATGGCCTTCAAATCTGGGTGAGATCTGAACAGCTCGAGGCTTCTTTCGTAAGCAAGCTGCTGGTTCTCTCTGTCTTCAACACGAACTGCCTGTGCAGTGAACAGCTTGGGATACTTTTCAGCAGCCTGAGCCTCTTCACCGTCAACCCACTGGTTGTGTGTTGGGCTTGTGAGGTTACCAACGAATGGCTGCCACTTACCTTCGTAGTTCATCCACTCTGCCATAACATCCATCATGTGGCGTCCATACTCATCATTATCGAATGCTTCGAGATCATAGCTAACCTGAGCCTGGTTTGAAGCTTCGTGAGTGAAGGTAAGAATACCAGCATCATTTGCTTTCTTGAAAACAGGAACAAGAGCTACAGGGTCGTTAGGTACAACAAGAATTGCATCTACACCCTTTGCAATGAGGTCGTTGATAAGTGCAATCTGTGATGCAGGATCAGCAGTGTCTGCTCCAACCTGATATGCGTTAACATCAGGATGGTCGGCAGCAAATGCCTCAATTCCATCACGTGTGCTATCGAACCAAGCAACCCCTTCCAATTTTACAACGAGCACGATCTCATATCGATCGTCTGCCGCTGCAGCTTCTTTCTGTCCGGCTGCAAAAACCACTGAGCCGACCAGAGCCAGAATCAGCATAACCGTTACTAGCTTTTTCACAATCACCCTCCTAAAAATGTTTCTTAGCCTCTAAAAGGCCAATTTCAACAAGAACCTATATATCCGACGATACCGTACGGATAAACCAACTAAACTCTATATTTTATTGTACCTCAGATGCTCAATTTGTCAAATGATAAATTTCTCCATAAACATTTTACAAAAGTAAACATTTTTACACATAGGTCGATGGAAATCGCACAATTGAAAGGTTTGCTGCCCCTTCATTACTTGATTCTAAGTTGGAAATATTGGGTTGTCAAGAAAATTATTTATAAAATTTAGTTTTATGATAACTAAAATTTACTGAAATTTTTTGTTGTGGTTTGCTGAAATGTTATGTATGATAAAGATAGATTCCACCAAAGAGGCCTACATAATGAAAGTTACTATTAAGGATATTGCAGCTCAGGCTGATGTTTCTGTTTCAGCGGTATCATTCGCCTTAAACGATAAACCAGGGGTAAGCAGAGCAACAAAAGAAAAAATTCAGCAAGTAGCCGCCAACTTGGGATATCGGCATCAACCGATAAAACACACAAATGGTCAGAGCCAGAGTGGGCAAGTTGTCAAAGTACTAAAACTGCTTCGCCACGGACATACCATTAACGCGAGTCATAATTCATTTATTGATGCCTATATTGAGGGAATTCATGAAATCGCGAACGAACAAGGAATCACCATTGAGATCGGAACTTTCACCGCAAGCACTACCATTGCCGATATTGCGGCGGCCATGACCCAATCCTCCCCTACGCTGGGGTACTTAGTAGTGGGCACTGAACTAAGCGAACAGGATATTCAGATAATTCTTAACACGCATACGAATGTCGTCTTTATGGATACCTATGCCGATTATATTCCTGCTCATTGTGTAACCATGAACAACACCGATACCGTATATAAGGCTCTAGCCCACTTAAAGCAGTACGGTCATACGAATATTGGCCTCATAAAGAGTAGTGTTACCACTTTGAACTTCCATCTTCGTGAGCGAGCATTTTACAAGATTATGAAGGATCTTGGGCTGAATACTCATGAGGACTATATAGTGGATGTGGATTCTACTTTTGATGGTGCGTACCTGGATATGCTGGCACATCTTGAAAAGAAGCCTCACCTTCCTACCGCATTCTTTGCAACGAACGATATAATGGCTTTGGGATGTATGAAGGCTTTCCATGAGAAAGGCTACAAAATTCCCGACGATATCTCGCTTGTCGGGTTTGACAACCTGCCGATGTCTGAGATGTCGTCTCCCCCGCTTACTACGATAGATGTGTACAAGCACAAGATTGCACAATATGCACTGAATATTCTGTTACGAAAACAGGGGAGCAAGCCCTGTGTTACCGCAATCAAGACATTGATTGATGGACGCTTGAT